>NZ_LOKU01000017.1:0-94875 GCF_002211295.1 Rhizobium sp. N122
GCCGGCAAGCCCAAGATCGTCGCAACCGTCGCCACCATGCGCAAGCTGCTCACCATCCTCAACGCCATCATCAGGGACGGACGACCATGGCAAAACGCTTGACAAAGAAGACAGTCGCTCTCCCCGCAGGCGGGGCGAAGGGCCATGCCGCAAGCTCTCCGTTCCTCTCCAGCGTCTCGCAGGGCACCTCCCCTCTCCCCGTTTTACGGGGAGAGGGTTAGGGTGAGGGGCCGTCGCTGGCGCGAACCGGACAACCTCGCCGCGAAAAGTCCCGCAGCTTGCGCGACCATGACTACCCCAGCCCTCACCGTCGCCCCCGGTGGTAGGTCCAGCCGATCCCTGTTGCCGTCAAATTCCGCCATTTCGGCGAGCCGCCCTACTGCCTTGGCATAGGGCGACAACGACTGGAGGAGAATGGTTCGTTGCCGCGATCCGGCGCATTCTCCTGCCCATCGGTTCCGGCCGCCCGTACCCAAGTGACAATTCCATACCGATGAAGTCGCCTGCCTCGCCGAGGCGGCGATTTCGGCAGCCAGCTCACGTCAACAGAGGAAATCCTCGTAAAGGACAAGGAGACCACCCATGAAGATCGTCATTATCGGCGGCACCGGGCTCATCGGCTCGAAGACCGTGGAAAGATTGCGCAGCAAGGGGCACGAGGTGCTGGCGGCGTCGCCGAATTCAGGCGTCGACACGATCACCGGCAAGGGGCTGGCCGAAGCGCTGGCGGGCGCCGAGGTGGTGCTCGACCTCGCCAACTCGCCGTCCTTCGAGGACAAGGCGGTCCTGGAATTCTTCCAGACCTCCGGCCGCAATCTGCTCAAGGCGGCGTCCGCCGCCGGCGTAAAACATCACATCGCGCTGTCGATCGTCGGCATGGAGCGGCTGCAGGGCAGCGGCTATATGCGCGCCAAGATGGCCCAGGAAGAGCTGATCAAGGCTTCCGGCATTCCCTACACCATCGTCCATTCCACCCAGTTCCATGAATTCATGGCCGGCATCGCCCAGTCGGGCACATCAGGCCAGACCGTGCATCTGTCACCGGCCTATGTGCAGCCGATCGCATCGGACGATGTCGCCGACGTCATGGCCGAGGTGGCGCTGGCCGCCCCCGTCAACGGCACGATCGAGATCGGCGGACCGGAGAAAATTCGTCTCACCGACATCGTGACGCGCCTGCTGAAAGCAACGAACGATCCGCGCCAGGTGGTGGCCGATCCTCACGCCCGTTACTTCGGCGTCGAGCTCGAGGATAATTCGCTGGTCACTGGCGCCCAGGCGCGGCTCGGCCGCATTCGCTTCGATGATTGGCTCAGCCGGCAGCCACCGCAGAAAAAGAGCGCCTGACGGCCGGGGCCGCCCTTCGCGGCCCTCGCTGCAACCGTTTCCATCAACGCAAGGAGACCAGATATGTTAGGAAAAACGATTTCGGCAGCGGCATTCGCCGTTGCCATTGTCACTGGCACCGCCGCGCATGCAGCGGGCGACAAGGCGAAGGTAACCCTCGTCTACGACCACGCGCTTCCCAACGTTCCCGGCAAGAGCATCAAGGCCGTGCTCGTCGAATATAAGCCCGGCGGCACATCGCCGGGCCACACTCACCCGAAATCCGCCTTCATCTATGCCACCGTTCTGGAGGGCTCGATCAAAAGCCAGGTCAATGACGGCCCGGTGAAGATTTACAAGGCCGGCGAAAGCTTTCCCGAATTCCCCGGCGATCACCACAGCGTCAGCGCCAACGGCAGCAAGACCGCGCCGGCGAAACTGCTTGCGGTCTTCGTGGTGAACTCGGACGAGACGGAGCTGACGACCGACGACAAGTAAGCCGCCCTCGATGCCCGGCGCCGCCGGGCATCGTTCCTTGCTCTCAGTCAAGCAGATTGCAGCGCCATCTCCAGGTCGGCGATCAAATCGTCCGGATGTTCGATGCCGATCGACAGGCGGATGGTCGATTCCAGCACGCCGATGCGCTGGCGGACATCGGCCGGCACGCCGGAATGCGTCATGGTCGCCGGGTGGCTCGCCAGCGATTCCGTTCCCCCGAGACTGACCGCAAGCTTGAACACCTGCAGCGCATTCAGAAATTTGAAGGAGGCCGGCTGGCCGCCGCGAATGTCGAAGGAAAAGGTGGAACCGGCGCCGGTGCATTGCGCGGCGAAGGTCCGGCCGGCCGGCGAATCCGGATCGTGGTAAGGCAGGTAGTGGACCTTCTCGACCTTCGGGTGATCGCGCAGAAAATCGGCGACGGCGCGCGCATTGCTGTTTGCCCGCTCCATGCGCAGCTGCAGCGTTTCCAGCGAGCGACCGAGCATCCAGCAGGAATGCGGATCGAGCTGGGTGCCTATCGCTCCGCGCAACGCCTTGACCTGCTTGACGACGGCCTTGCGGCCGAGAACGGCGCCGGCGATCAGGTCGGAATGGCCGCCGACATATTTGGTCAGCGAATAGAGCGAGATATCGGCGCCGTGTTCGATCGGCCGCTGGAACACCGGCCCGAGCAGGGTGTTGTCGCAGACGATGATCGGCACATGTCCCTGCTTTGCGCCGATCGCGTCGGCCACGCGCCGGATCATCGCGACATCGACCAGGCTGTTGGTCGGGTTGGCGGGTGTTTCGATCAGGATAACGGAGACGCGGCCTTTGGCCATCGCCTCCTCGGCCGCCTTCTGCACCGAACCCTCGCTGACGCCGTCGGCAAAGCCGATGGCGGCGACGCCGAGGTTCAGGAAGGTTTTGGCCAGCAATGTTTCCGTGCCGCCATAAAGCGGCTGCGAATGCAGCACCGCATCGCCCGGCCTGACGAAGGCAAGCAGCGTGGTGGCGATCGCCGACATGCCGGAGGAAAACAGCGCGCCGCTTTCCGTCCGCTCATAGACGGCGAGCCTGTCCTCGACGATCTCGCTGTTGGGGTGGTTGAAGCGCGAATAGACGAGACCGGCGCCTTTGCCCGCCGGCGGCTCGCGGCGGCCCGAGACGTAGTCGAAGAAGTCGCGGCCGTCCTCGGCGGAGTTGAAGACGAAGGTGGAGGTGAGGAATACCGGCGGCTTGACCGCCCCTTCCGAAAGTTCGGGATCGTAGCCGTAATTCAGCATCTGCGTTTCGGGATGCAGTGCATGATTGCCGATATGGGTTTTGGAAGGATGCGGGGCCGTCATGATCGTCTCCTCTGTCGGGATTGCCCAGGGACAAATTACATCAGAACTGCATGGGAGGAGCAAATGATCGATGCCGCTCCTTAATGGTTAGCTCACGGTCTCGCCCAAAGTGTCTGCAACATAGGCGCCGCGCGCACCCATCGGCAGCGGCGTGCCCGTCGTCGTATCCCTCGCCGTCTGATGTTCCAGCTCGGCGTTGAGTTCCGCGCCGATGACGAGAATGACGACGGAAAGCCAGATCCAGATAAGGAAGCCGATCAGCGCGCCGAGCGTGCCGTAGGTCGCGTTGTAATTGGCGAAATGATCGAGGTAGAAGGAGAAGACCAGCGACATGGCGGCCCAGGCGAGGGTCGTCAGACCTGCGCCCCAGGTCATCCACCGCACCCTGGCGGGCTCCCGGCTGGGGCCGAAGCGGTAGACCGAGGTGACCGCCAGCGCGACGACCAGCAGCAGCAGCGGCCACCGCAGCAGAAGCGCCATGTGCTCCTTGAACTGATCGAGCCAGAGATAGGAGAGCACAACCGGCATAACCCCGACGAGCACGACCATCACCACCATCAGCAGCATCGCGCTCAAGGTGAAGCAGAGGCCGACGAGGTTCAACCGGATAAGACCGCGCTTTTCATTCTCCTCATAGGCGACGTTCATCGCATCGAAAATCGCGAGCGTGCCGCTATGCGTGCTCCACAGCGCAATGCCGAGCCCGACGAAGAAAGTGATGCCGAGCGCGCTGTCGCGCTTGCTGACGAGTTCCTTGATCTGATCGGCCAGAAGGTCGAAGGCACCCGGCGGCAACAAACCGGCCAATTCGCGAAGATGCTCCGAAATCGTGACCGGATCGGCAACCAGCCCGTAGAGAGAGACCAACGCCGCCATGGCGGGGAACAGCGCCAGCAGCAGATAGAAGGTCACCCCCGCGGCAATGAGTGTCACCCGGTCGTTCAGGACCTCATGGTAAACCCGCCAGAACACATCGCGAAGGCCGCTGAGCGGAATAGCCTCGGGTGTGGCGGCGCTGCGGCCATGATCGTCAATCGCGCGGCCCGGCGCCGCGGACGGCACCAGCGCCTCGCTCTGCTTTGCCTGGATCAGCACAAATGCCCCGATCGCCGCCGCCATCATCGCAGCGGCGATGGACAACCTCTTGAGCGGGAGCGCATCTGCCATTACCCTATCCTCCGATTTGCTGCGTGGATAACGCCGGGTGCCGCAAAAGGATGCAAGCCGTTGCTTTCCTGCGGAGATTCGAGAACGAGGGGGAGGGGGGCCGCAGCCACAAGGGCTCCGCTGGACGCAACCCCAAGATCATAATATACTGATTTTACTGGATAAGTTATTCGATACGGAAATGAAGCCGCACTTTAGTTTCATCACTCCGGGTTAGGGTATATCTGCACCAACCCGCCGTCGCCGCGATTTTTGGCCCCTGGGCCAGCAAATTCGGCACCATGCATCTTGGAAAGCGCGGCTTGGAACCGCATTCCGTCCACCGCCATCAGCTCGAACGCCGGTATCAAACGCGATAAACGATGCCTCCCCTCATCAATAGCGTCGCCGGACATAACCGGCAATAGCCGCTGGCGTTGTCCACGGCAAACTTCGCCCTTGGGCTATCGACGCCGCCGCGCCAGCATCCACGAGAGCCTCATCCTGAGGTGCCCCGCAGGGGCCTCGAAGGACGAGGCGGGTGCGCAGGCGCCCGAATGAATGTAGGAAGCAGCGCCGGAGCGCGTCCTTCGAGAGGCTCCGGCCTCGGGCTTGCACACCTCAGGGTGAGGTGCGTTAGCGAATGCCGCGCCACCACCACCCGGAGAAGCCTCATCCTGAGATGGCCCCGCAAAGGCTTCGAAGGGCGATGCGCACGCCAGAGGTTGCCACTGCAAGAGGCAACACTGGAGCGCGCCCTTCGAGGCTCCGGCCTTCAGCCTGCGCGCCTCAAATGAGGAACCCTTGGAGGATGCCGTGTCGCCCTCCGAGAAGCCTCATCCCGAGACCCCCGCAGGGGCCTCGAAGGACGAGGCGGGTGTGTTGACGCCAGACGACGGCAAGGAGCAGCGTTGCGGCGCGTGCTTCGAGGCTCCGCCCTACGGGCTACGCGCCTCAGCATGAGGGGCGTTAGAGGATGCCGCGTTCGACGACGTGGGACATCAGCGAAAGCCTGATCCAAACTCCCTCATCCCTGTGCTCGGTTTTGACTCAAGGGATGTCACAGGGATCCAGTGCGCCCAAATGCAAGGTTGGAGCATGTCCTTCGAGGCTCCGGCCTGCGGCCTGCACACCTTAGGATGAAGACAGATGGAGAATGCTGCACCTCGGCAGGAGGCGCCGGCATTCCGCGCCTTCGCAACGAGCTAACGCCCTCGCCGAGTCCACGAAAGCCTCATCCTGAGGCGCCCCGCAGGGGCCTCGAAGGACGAGACGGGTGCGCCAACGCCGAATGAATGCAAGGAGCCGCGCCGGAACGTGCCCCCTCGATGCCCCAGCCTGTGATTATGCACCTGGATATCGCTCATGCCACGCCATTCGGATCTCGGCAAACAATGACGCCGGCCGCCTCGCTAAATCTTCACGGCAGATCCGTTCCAGCTTGCGCATTCACCCAATGAACTACCCGGCATTGGCGGCCGCGGGCCTCCTGCGCGCCCGGATGATCTGCCCAACATCCTTGTCATACCGATCATCGGGGAAGGTTATATTCCAGATGAGGCGACGCAACGGCTCCGGAGCGATATTTGAATAACCAAGTTCCTCCAGACCGAGCAGAAGCAGCAAATGATCGGTCACGACGATCAGCCGGGCGTAAGCGCTAAGCTGATACAGCGCAGGACGCATGGCGGCATAGGAGTTGAAACCGAATGACGCGGCGATTGCCTCATCGAAGTGCGATGATTTGATATGAGGATATTGGCCCCGGAGAGCTTGCTTTAACGCGACGACGTTCGAAGGCGAGAACCTGATGGATGGGTTCAACATAGGACGATCCAGTGCTCTGGTCGAAGTCTGCCGATTACACTTCGACCTTGAGGAACACGGTCGTCGAGAAACCCCCTACGCCCTTCAACCCGGCAGCAGGTTCGGATAGGCTTCCAGACTCATACACTACCCGTCAAACACCTCACCCTCAAGGCCCAGACTCGTGGAACCAACGGGGATCGGCTGCGCACGGCGCGCGATATCGCATGCCCAGCCAGTTGCCAGCAACATCCGTTGTCCGCGGCACTCAGATGAGTGCACCGAGCAGCGTTAGCGTGTGTCCTTCGAGGCTCCAGCTTTCAACGTCAGGCCGAGGCACGCCCGGAGAACGCCACTCCAGCACGCCCGAGAAGCCTCATCCTGAGGTGCCCCGCAGGGGGCCTCGAAGGACGAGGCGGGGGCGCTACCGCCAGACGACGGCAAGGAGCAGCGTTGCGGCGCATGCTTCGAGGTTCCGCCTTACGGGCTACGCGCCTCAGCATGAGGGGCGTTGAAGGATGCGGCGTCCGACGTCGTGGGGCATCAGCGAAAGCCTCTCCAAACTCCCAATCCCTATGCTCGGGCTTGACCCGGGGGATGCCACAGGGACCCAGTGCGCTCAGGTCCTTGGGCGCGAAAGAACTCTTTCCTGACGAAAGTCATTCACCGCGCGGACGCGCCGTGGCTGGATTCCTGCGGCATCCCTCAGATCAAGCCCGAGGAAGGAATGACGGAGATGGAGCGGGCGCCCACCAGGAGCCTCGAAGGGTGAGGCGGCTGCGCCGCCACCGAAATGCAAGAAGCAGGGCCAGAGCACCACCTGCGAGGCTCCGGCATGCGGCCCGCGCCTCTCAGGGTGATGACCGTTATAGGACGCCGCACCCGAAATAGGGGGCCTGACAATCGGCGCCCCGGCAACGGGCGCTGAAGAACCCACGACGATACTCACGAGAGCCTCATCTTGAGGCAGCCCACCCCCCAAGACCAAGCAGGCGCGCGGACGCGGAATAAGGCGTTGGCGTCCCACATCTTAACAACGGGTACTGAAGATTTCGCCCTCCTGAGAAGCCCCGTCCTGAGGCGCCCCGCAGGGACCTCGAAGGACGAGGCGGGCGCACCCACGCCAAAGAAATGCGAGAAGGAGCTTGGAGCGGTGCTCCGAGAGTTTGGCCATCGGCCTGTGCACGACAGGACGGAACTGGAGGCTCGCACCTTTAATAACGGGCGCTGATATTCTGCATCGCCGCGCTGAGGCGAGCGAGGATCGACCCTGCAAAGGACAGGCGGCGAGAATCCGCTATCAATTGCGAATGCGTTGTCCGCGGACAACAGGCAACCATTTCAGAGCGGCGGCGCGGCGCAAGTTGTCCGCGGACAACGCCACACAGAATCCGCCCGCCGTTATCAGAGCTACGCCCGCTTAACCTTCCTCCACCGCATCATCCGCCATGGCCCAACCACGACGCTTGAATTTGCGGCATGGCGGCACTACCTGTTGGCCGACCGAAGCACTCCCCCCTCCGAGCCGCTTCGGTTCGACGGACAGCATTCCTCCTCCCAGGCTGTCGGTCCCTATCGAAGCCCGGCGCCCTCTCCCGCGCCGGGCTTTCGTTACCTCGGCGAGGCGCCGTCGCCGCCGACCAGCTTTCCACTGCCGAAAAGACTATGTCAGGGCTCATCGTAACAAAGCGCCCATTGGTCGCCGACATGCCAGCAACGTCCTATCCGCGGCTCGGTCTTCCAGATCAGGCTGTTGACGAACTCGATGCCGCCACGCTTGAACGCGGCCGTCAGCGCCTCTTTCTCATCGATGGTCAACCCACCATCGGCGCAGACGAAATAGGCTGTGCCGCCCCAACGCGCCGCAAATCCACGCGCGCCGCGCTCGATACGAAGCGCGGCGCCATGGGAGGTATGACGGCCGCTATTCGGCGCCCGGCCCTGGCGCGGTACGCCGAGCGGCATTACCAGGCGCCCTCCCGGCCGCTGACTTTCGATCCAGGGCTCTGCGGGACGCCCGGCCGGCAAGGGCTGACCGAGCGTGGCCGGCCAGATCACGATCCATCTCGATGGCATAGACATGACCAGTGGCGCCGACCAACTCGGAAAGAACCGCGCTATAATAACCGGTGCCGGCACCGATATGGGCGATGCGATCGCCGATTTGAACGTCGAGCTCCGCCAGCAACCGGGCACGACGGGCTGCCATTATTGACGCCCTTGTCGGGCTGCAACGCAAACAGCACATCCTGCTAGGCAAGAACCAAATCGGCGGAGAGCAGCCGGCGATATCCGCCACCCAGACTGGCGATCTGCCACGGCGGCGCGCCAAGGAATTTTTCGCGGGGTACGACCGCAAAGGCGGCCTCGATCCGCGGGTTCGTCGTTCCGGCGGTTGCCGCCACCTGTCGGGCGTAAGCCCGGCGGACCACCGCAAGTTCGTCGGCCGTGAACGTCGCAGTCGGCATGACTCATCTCCGGCATGTCTTTGAGATCTGTTCCGTTTTACGTCTCGCGGCTTAAGATCTAACACGATCGACGGGCAACAGTCCTCTCAAGGCTGCGGCATTCGTGACGGAAGTTAATTGTCGTTTTTTTTCCTTTGCAGAAAACTACGCTGTTACGTCAGAGGCTTACTCTAGCCACCCTACAAAACTCTATTCATCGCAGCACTGAGCCAGGCGCATGGCATGGCCTCGTATGTCGGTCACCCGTGAAAAGGATTGAGTTTTTCATCAGGCCATGCCATACGCCCCGACACTCCGTATTGCCGCGGCTGCTGAACCTAGGCACTCACGGAGAACAACATGAACGCGCCATCATTCATCTGCCGCACCAGCAACATTGCTGGGCATGTCATCAGGTCCGTCGTTGCACACGACGAACCGGAACAGAGTTTTTCACATTCACTTGCGGACCTTGCGAGCGCTCTGCCATCGCCGGAGGCGTTGGCTCAAAAGAGGGCCTCGCTTCGTGCCGTCGTCACGACCCCCGACTTTCATCCCGGCAAACCCGTCCCCGTCGGCGTCGTTGCGGACCTTGAAGGTGCGGTTCTCCCGCACATGATCGGCTCTGACATCGGATGCGGGATGCGCATGGTTGTTCTCGAAGACGTTACGGCCGATCAATTATCGACACCACTTCTCGACCATCATCTTCGTCATCTCTTCTTTCAAGGTGGGCGTGATATCGCCCTAACGGGATCGGACCGGCACGCAATTCTGCGCGAGGGTCTACCTGGGCTCCTTGATAACCTACAACGGACGAGTACTGGCCTGCTGTCCAAACTTGACCTTTCGCGGGCATGGGTCGATCTCGAGCGGCATTCGGACAACGGGGTTTTCTCATGTGAAGACATCGATCCTGACTTCGCAGACTATGCGCAGGTCGATGACGACCACCGCCGCGATGCTATCCTCGGCACGATCGGTGGTGGGAACCACTTCGTGGAACTCGGTTATGTCGATCACGTTGCGGATGGCGCATTTGCCCGAACCGCCGGACTGAAATCCGGCTCAGTCGTCCTTGTCGTCCACTCCGGCTCTCTCGACTTTGGACAGCGAGTAGGCACGGCAACAAAAGAGAGAGCGAGGATTGCTTCAAGATCTGGCGAGGATTGGCGGGTGCTCTCTATGGAGATGCAGCCGCACCTCTACAGACGATACTTGGATGGCCATGCGAATGCGGTGAATGCCGCCTTCGCCAACCGCTTCTTTATCGAACTCGCGGCGGTGGAGGCCGTAGCGCGCGCTTTGGGACGAGAAATCGACCATCGTCTCGTCTATGACGCCCCACACAACACTGTTTGGCAAAACGGAAATATCGTACGCCATAGAAAGGGTGCGTGCCCAGCTAGGGGCGTCGGTGTCATGGCCACCAGTCCATATGAATGGCTCGGCGAACCGGTCATCCTTCCCGGCTCCATGGGCGATGGCACATGGCTACTTGCGGGATGCGGTTCGAGCGACTTTCTGGAGTCCGCTGCTCATGGAGCGGGTCGCAAGCTATCGAGGCAGGAAGCACGCTCGAAAACGAATATCGGCAGTGGGCTACGTGTCATCGGTCCCGTCGACCCTCGAAGCCCGACTTTGCGGGGCCGGCAGGATATTGTGGCCGAGATCCACGCTCGACTCAAGGAAGAGGCGCCAGCGGCATACAAGCCAATCGACAGCGTTATGGCGCCGATGGTCGAAGCGAACATGATAACAAAAGTTGCGAGGATCAAGCCACTCACCACGGTGAAGGGATGATACACGGCAATGACCGGAGACGTGCGGCCTTAAGAGCAGGCCGCCCCCGACCAATCAGGCGTGCGCCGTCATGCGATGCATGCCGTTTACGCTATACCGTTTCTTGATCCTGTCGACCGGCGTCCCGTCCTGAAGCGGGACCTGGACCACCCTGTCATAGGTCTCAAAACCCATCTTGGCGTAATAGCCGAGGCCGCTGACATTGTCGGCGCGGATGGTCGCATTGATGAATTCGAGTCCGAACGCTTCCGCTGCCGCCAGGGTCGCGGGAAAAAGCGCGCTGCCGACGCCTGCGGTCTTCGGGTTCATACGGGCAAAGGTCGCAATGTCGGCGACGCCTTTCGGCGGATCGCCGTATAAGCTCAGCGATTGAAAACCGACCAGCGTCTGATTGTGCTCGGCCACATGGCAGGCAAGCGGAAACTCGCCATCGATGAACCAGTCGGCAAACTCGGCAGCCGAAAGCGGGGTCTCGAGCGCTGTCGTGCCACCGGCCCCGGATGATCTCGTTCAGCAGAGCGCTCAGCTCCTCCGCGTCAGAGGAGACGGCTTTTCGGATGTGCATGCTTGGCTACCTCGTCGTGAGCCAACAACCTGTCGGCGAGATTTTGAGATGACAAGTTACCGTTTCGTCCGGATGAGACGACCAGCCGGCCTGCCACCCTCGGTTCCGACTTCGTCTTCCCGGAGTTGCGCGCAGAGTATTTTCAGGCGTTCAAACGCTGCTGCGTCTGCTGGTCGAAGAAATGCACCTTCGACGTTTCGAAGGAAAGCTTCACCGGCTGTTCCGGCGCGAGCTCGACCCGTTCGCGCACGACCCAGGTCAGTTCCCTGCCGTCGACCTCAACGGCGACATGGGTTTCCGATCCCGTCGGCTCGACCACCTTGACCACCGCATTGACGCCGGTCTCGCCGCCGAAAGCAATGTCTTCGGGACGGATGCCGAGCGTCAGCGGCCGGTTGGCGGAAGCGGCCGGCGCCCGCGACAGCGCCACGCGCGAACCGCCGTTCAACGCCAGTGCCGGGCTGCCGGCATCCGCTATGGTCCCTTCGAGAAAATTCATCGCCGGCGAGCCGAGGAACCCGGCGACGAAGATGTTGCGCGGCTTGTCGTAAAGCTCGAGCGGGCTGCCGATCTGCTCGACGCGGCCGCCATGCAGCACGACGATCTTGTCGGCCATGGTCATGGCTTCGATCTGGTCGTGGGTGACGTAGACGATGGTGGTCTTCAGGCGCTGGTGCAGCGCCTTGATCTCGGCCCGCATCTTCACACGCAGTTTCGCATCCAGATTGGAAAGCGGTTCGTCGAAGAGGAAGACTTTCGGATCGCGGACGATGGCGCGGCCCATGGCCACGCGCTGGCGCTGGCCGCCGGAGAGCTGAGCCGGCTTGCGGTCGAGCAGCGGCTGCAGGCCAAGAATGGCGGCAGCCTCGCCGACCTTCTTCTCGATCTCCGGCCGCTTGGCCCCGGCAAGCTCCAGCGCAAAGGCCATATTCTGGGAGACCGTCATCTGCGGATAGAGCGCATAGTTCTGGAACACCATCGCGATGTCACGATCCTTCGGCTGCAGATCGTTCACCACCCGCCCGTCGATGCTGATCTCACCGCCGGTGATGTCTTCGAGGCCGGCGATCATGCGCAGCAAGGTCGATTTTCCGCAGCCGGAGGGGCCGACGAGAATGGTGAATTCGCCATCGGCGATCTCGACGTCGACGCCGTGGATGATATCGACCGGGCCGAAGGATTTCTTGACGTTTCTGATGCTCAAGCCAGACATGTGGGACCTATCCTCTATCGCTTCCTGCGCACGCGCAGCGCCTGGAACGGCTTGCGCGGGATTTTGACGCCGAAGGCGGCGTCCGGCTTGCCGCCGCGCACGACCGAGCCGTGGCGCGTCGGATGCGGAACGGGTGCGGCCACTTTCTCGGCCGGCGCGATCGTCATCTCCCAGGTGTCGATGATATCGACATCGTAATCGTCGCCATCGACGGGCAGGCCGGTCGACCAGACGACCGGCTGATGCTCGCCGAAATAGATCAGGCGGAAATCGCCGTCGCCGTCACGCGCGCCCGACACCCGCGACCAGGGCCATTCGCCGATGACGCCGAGCGGTTCGAGGCCGTGCTTGACGTCGGCCTCCAGCAGATCACGCAGGAAGCCGATCCGCTTCCAGGCTTCGCCGCGGAGTTCCCCGCCCTTGGCCCACCAGATCAGATCCTCGGGATGGGAGTAGGTCTCGCCATGGCCGGCATAACCGCCGCGCGCCATGGTGATCCAGAAGCGGTGCACCAGTTCGCCGGCATGGAGATTGCCCCAGGACTGCAGGATGTCGCCCTCATATTCCGGCTCGTCGTTGACGACAGGCTTGCCATAGGCGTTGCGCCATTCCTGGGTGCGCTTGACGTCGGGGTTCTGAATGCAGGTGTGGGTGACCCACGGCTTGCGGTGATCGAAATTCGCCGTCACGTCGCCATTATGGATGGAGCGCAGATGCTGGTAGGGATCGTTTTCCTCCAGGATGTGGAAGTAGCGGTCCCATTGCGCCATCGGCTTGGTGTCGATCAGGAAATCATATTCGTTGGCGAGCGACCACCAGACGTTCCGGTAGGCGGCAAGACGGGCGGCGAGATATTCGACATAGCGGAAATCCTGCGCCGCCGACATGTCGGCATAACCCCAGCGATCATAGGGGTGGAAGATGATGATATCGGCTTCGATGCCGAGGTCGCAAAGGGCCGCGACCTGTTTTTCGAAATGCTGGAAGGCCGCGGGGTTCGGGCGGTCGAAATCTTCCTTGCCGTCCGCGCCGCGCTCGAAGCAGGCGTGCAGCGGCTCATTGACGTTATAGGGGTAATCCTTCGGAAAAACGCCCATGCGCATCTTGTTGAAGCGCGCCTTCTTCAGCGTCTCCAGCGTCTGCTTCTGCATGTCGAGCGGCTGGTGCGTCCAGGCATAGCAGGTCGTTCCGAAGGAGAGGAACGGCGTGCCGTCGGCATAGGCGAAGTGGAATTTGTTGCGCACCCGCACCGGGCCGTGATTGCCTGATGAAGGGGCGGTCGCGATCAAGGCGCCGGTCTTGCCGTCGAGGGCTGCGGTCTTGGAGCGCGTCTTGAACAACCACTCGCCCTCGCTGTCGGGCATGAAGCGGATGCGGTAGGTACCGTTGCCGTCATAGAAGCCCGGCACGCGAACCTCGCGGCTCTTCTGGGTGAACACGGCATCGAACGCCACGTCGAGATAGGGATTGCCTGCCGCAGGCCCCTCGAAGGCGGCCTCGAACACACCCCATTTTTCGACTGTTGCATCGGACATTCTGTCTCTCCTCGTAGGAAAATTTCGCGATCAGCCCTTGACGGCGCCGGAGGTGAGGCCGGAGACGAAGTAGCGCTGGAACATGAGATAAACGATCGTTGCCGGAAGCACGGTCATGACGATCGCCGCGTTGAGCTGGCCGTAGTTGCTGGAGAACTGCCCCTGGAACGACATCAGGCCGAGCGGCAGGGTCCACATGTGTTGGTCCTGCAGCAGCACCAGCGCCATGGCAAATTCGTTCCAGGTGGAGACGAAATCGAGGATGAGCAGCGCGGCAAGCACCGGCAGGCAGACCGGCAGGAAGATCCTGCGGAAGATGGTGAAATGGCTTGCGCCGTCGATCAGGGCCGCTTCCGACAGCTCCTTCGGAATGCTCTTGAAGAAGCCGTGCAGGATGAAGACCTGATAGGGAACACCGAAGGCGATATAGGGCAGGATGACGCCGGGATAGGTGTCGATCAGCCCGAAGGAATTGACGAGCGTGAAGAGCGGCGCCAGCATCACCTGAAAGGGGATCATCGTGCCGAAGACGACGAGAAGCAGCAGCGCCTTTGAGATCCTCAGCCTGATCTTGGCCAGCGCATAGGCGGCCATGGCCGAGAGGAACAGGCCGAGCGGCACCTTGATGACGGTGATGATGACGCTGTTGAAGAAGGAGTTGGCGAAATTGCCGCGGCTCCAGGCAGCGCTGTAATTGTCATAGGCAAGCTCGGTCGGCGGCATGAAGGCGCCGGTGCTCGTCACCGCCGCCGGCGTCTTCAGCGAGGTGAAGACGATGAAGATGAAGGGCGCCACCCAGACGAGCGCCACGAGAACGAGCGCGATCCAGAGACCGATCAGGACGGGGTCACGCTTCATCGACGACGGCTGGACGTCGGCATGCACGGCGGCGGTATCGCTCGGCACTGCTGTCACGATTCGACCTCCTCATGCCTCTGGGTCCATCTCAGATAGGGGATGACGACGGCCATGGTGATCAGCAGCAGGACGACGGAGATTGCCGCGCCCCGGCCGAAATCGAAGATCTGCATGGCCTGGGTGAAGGCCCAGAGCGCCAGCATCTGGGTGGATTGGGCCGGGCCGCCGCCGGTCAGGCCGTAGACGATGTCGAAGGCCTTCAGCGACGAGATGACGGAAAGAACGAGAACGATGGTGATCGTCGGCCGCAGCGCCGGCAGCGTTACATGCTTGAACACCGCCCAGCGGCCGGCGCCATCGATGCGCGCCGCCTCGACCAGCGTCTGCGAGACGTTCTGCAATCCGGCCAGGAACAGCACCATGGAGAAGCCGACCGTCTGCCAGAGATAGGCGACGAAAACGGAGTAGAGCGCGATATCCTTGTTGCCGAGCCAGTCCTTGATCCAGCCCTGCATGCCCCAGGAGGTCAGCAGCTGGGCGAAGAGGCCGAAGAAGGGATCGTACATCCACTTCCACATGGTGGCGACGGCGATCGGCGCGATGATGACCGGCAGGTAGAAGATGGCGCGCAACCCGTTGCGGCCGAAGATCTTCTGGTTGAGGCTGAGCGCCAGCAACAGGCCGACCAGCGGCGGGAAGATCAGGCTCATCAGGGTCCAGATCACCGTGTTGCGGAAGGCGACCCAGAAGACAGGGTCGCGGGTGAAGATCGCCGAATAATTGGCCATGCCCACGAACTGCCGGTTGGCATCGAGCCCATTCCACTTTTGGAAGCTCAGGATGACGACGTTGAGCATCGGGTAGAGCGCGAAGACCGCGTAGATCGCCAGCGCCGGCACCAGCAAGATGGCCGCCTGCATGCGCGGATCGTGTGTCGATTGTCGAAGTGACATGCTTTCCTCCTGGTGGGGCGCTTGCGCCAGCTCACGAAAGGATGTGCCGGTCGATCAACTCAAAGGTCGATCGACCGGCGCTTGGGAGGAATCAGCTTCTGCCTGCGATGAAGCTCTGCAGCTGCTTGGCCGCCTCGGCCGGTTCGGTGTTGCCGGAGGCGACGTCGTTGATGACGCGGAAATATTCCGTCGTGACATCGAGCGGGAAGGCCTGGTCGCCGTTCATGTAGACCTTGCCGTATTTCTGGAAGATCCCCAGCCATTCCGCCTCGAGCGGCTTCTGGTTGGCATATTGGACGTTCTTGTTGACGGAGGTCGAGCTCAGCTGGCCGAGCAGATCCTGCTGCACCTTCGTCGACAGGAAATAGTCGAGGAACTTGGCGGCGATGTCGGGATTCTTGCTCTTGGTGCTGATGTAATTGTACTCGGCGAAGCCATAGAGACGTTCGGTATTGGTCGGGAAGGGGAAGATGCCGTAATCGTCGAGATTGGCGCCCGAGCCGTTGAGCTGGCTGACCAGCCAGTCGCCTTCCAGCATCATCGCCGCGCGGCCCGCGGTAAAGAGGCTGTAGGACTGCTTGTTGTCAATGCCCATGAAGGGCTGCAGCGTATAGTCCTTGGTCCACTTGGCGAATTCGGCGAAGGCGTCCGTCGCGCAGGGCTCCTTGGTCCAGTCCAGCGTCATCGCCTTCAGCGCGTCGTGCTTTTCGGCGCCGCACTTGGTTTCGAGGATGACGTCCATCAGGCGCATGACGTGCCAGTTGACCGTGCCGCCGAAGGTGAAGGCGGGAATGCCCGCGGCCTTCAGCTTCTCGGCGGCGGCGAGAAGCTCCTCATAGGTCTTCGGCTCTTCTGTGATGCCGGCCTGCTCGAAAAGCTTCTTGTTGTAATAGACGGCTTCGCCCTTGAAGGTGAAGGGGACGCCGTGTTTGCCGCCGGAATAGAGATCAGCGAAGGCCGCAGCCGACGGCAGCAATTCGTCGGTCCACTTGTATTCGGTGTAATATTTGTCGAGCGGCAGGGAGAGGCCGGCCTTCACATATTCGCCGCCAAGGCCAAGGCCCGCCCAGCTGAAATAGATGTCGGGTCCCTTGTCGGAGCCGGCCGCCACGCGCAGCGCCGTCTTGTGCTCGTCGACGGCGCGCTGAACGATCTCGACATGCGTTCCCGGGTTCGCCGCTTCGAAATCCGTCGCCACCTTCTTCAGCGCGCCGTTGGCGGCATTGTTGTCGAAGTTGAGGGTCCAGAGCGTGATGTCTTCGGCCAGAACCGGCGTCGCGGCGAAAGATGCCATGGCCATCGCGACGATGCTCGCAGTCTTCAATTTCGCGGATAGGGTCAGCATTACCGTCCTCCTCTTGATAAGCCGGCCCCTTGTCGCAGATGATCATTTACATGTCAACTGGTATGATGAGCTAACCATCATGCTGCTGGACGAATTTTGCGATAGCAGCAATGACAATGACGGCGGAGGCAGCACCCGGATCGATATGCCCAACTGCCCGTTCTCCCAGCCGCGACGCCCGTCCCTTGGCCGCTGTCATATTTCTGGTCGCTTCGCAGCCTTGGCGCGCTGCCCGCTCTGCCATTTCGAAACATCGGGGAAAGGCTGTTCCCGGCTGCCAGGCATCGAGCGCCGCATCGGCCGCAGGTTTCCAGGCATCGACCATCGTCTTCTCGCCGGGCTCCGCCTTGCCGCGCTCCTGAATGCCTTGCGCCATCGCCGCGAAAGCGCGCAGGAAGTCGTCATCGCTGAGTTCAGGCCTGTCTTTGACTGCCGCTCCGGCGCGCATGAAGGCCGTGGCATAGAGCGGGCCGGAAGACGCGCCGACCGCATTCAGGAATACCTTTGCCGCCGCGTTGAAGACGGCCGTCGGCGCAGTCTGCGCGGGGTCGAGCGCGCCGACCGCCTTGGCCGCCGCCTCACAGCCGGCATCCATGGCAAGACCGTGATCGCCATCACCGATCGCGCCATCCAGCTCACAGAGATGGTCGCGCTGTGCCGCGATATCGGCGGCGATCAGGGCAAAGAGGTGCTGCAGGTCTTTGGTCGTGATCGCCATCGATCACCTCCGGAACATGGCGCAATCGCAGGGATGGTCGATCAGCCGCCGAAGCTCGTCATCGAGATGCATGAGCGTGATCGAAGCGCCGGCCATTTCGAGCGAGGTGCAGTAATTGCCGACGAGCGAGGTATGGATGACGAGCCCGGCCTCATCGAGCCGCGCCTTGGCACGTCGCATCATGATGTAGAGCTCCATCATCGGCGTGGAGCCCAGCGAGTTGACGAGCACCGCAACCCGGTCGCCCCGCTCGGCCTTCATTTCGCGGAGAAGGTTGTCCATCAACTCGTCGGTCACCGCATCGGCCGTTCCCAGCGGTTCTCGGGCAACGCCGGGCTCGCCATGGATGCCCATGCCGATCTCCATCTCCTCCTCGCCGATCAGGAAGTTCGGCTTCAAAGTCTGGGGCAGCGAGCAGGGCGAGAGTGCCACGCCCATCGTATAGGTTCGCGCATTGGCATGGCGGGCGGCGCGCTCGACCTCGTTGAAAGAATAAAGAAGATCGCAGGCAGCACCGGCGGCCTTGAAGATGAAGACGTTGCCGGCAACGCCGCGCCGCCTGGCGCTCTGGTCGGCAGGGGCAGACGCCACGTCGTCGGTAGTCAGCACGGTGCGCACTTCAATATCGTCGAGTGCCAGCATTTCGGCGGCCATGTCGAAATTCATGACGTCTCCGGCATAATTGCCGTACATGAAGAGCACGCCGACGCCGCCGTCAACCGCCTTGGCGCAGGCGATGATCGGATCGGGCGGCGGCGAGGCGAAGACATTGCCGATTGCGGCAGCATCGGCCAGCCCCCTGCCGACATAGCCGAGGAATGTCGGCTCGTGCCCGGAGCCGCCGCCGATCACCAGCCCGACCTTGCCCTGGCGCGGCCCGTTTCTGGCAATGATGGCGCGCGGCATGTCCTCCACGGCATAGAGATGCTCGGGATGCGCCGCGAGGACGCCTTGCAGCATCTCATCGACGGCATCCGCGCCTGCATTGATAAGCTTCTTCGTCTTCACGCCGATCCTCCCCAGAACGAGCTCCGACTGCATAGATGCGGCTGGCGCCCAGAACGTCAATCCGCCAGCGGCATGACCGCGGTGGCGAATGGTGCGAGCAGCAACTGTTTGTCCAAATCCGCCGGCCGGCATGCGCTGCAATCGACCGTCCGGTTCTCGCCGGTCAGATTGACGATATGAAGCCTGGCGCCTGCGGCATCCCTGGCAACGAAAGACAGCACCTCGGAGGGGGAGGAGGAGACGCATTCCTGCCAGGCGGCGCCCGCCAGCGCCGACAAAGTCCGCACGGTGTTGAACAGTGGCCGCCGCCCGCCTTGCTCGACCGGTTCGTCAGGACCGGCGATCAGCCCGAAAGGACCGGTCAGGGCCGAAAGCGTCAGGCATTCGAGGCCGGCGTCCAGCACGCGGATGGCGTAGCCCAGCGCAAAGGCCTCGGCGAAACACCCGTTATGGCGGGGGTCACGGTTGGCCATGGGAATACGCCCGCCGGACGGATTGTCCATGGTGCGGCTGCCATAGGGGTTCTGCCGCATCGGGATCGTCGATGGGCCGATGCGATAGGGCTTGTCGCCGTAGATCGCGCGGACGGATCGGGTGATGAAGGGCAGCGCCTCTAAGGTCTGCATGACGCTGAGATCGTCGGCCGCATGCACGATCGGGTTGGTGCAATGGCTGACGAAATCGATCTCGCTTGCCGGCACGCGCTTGCGGTTGAGCTCGGTGAAATAGCTGAGCATGCCGCCGCCGATGCGCATGCCGGGGAAGGCGGCGCGGGCCGCGGCATAGATCTCTTCGAGGGGAGGGCAGTCCGGCCATTTGCTGCCCGGTGGTGTCGACTGCCGATCGACGGAAGGCGAGATCAGGATCGCATCCGGCCGGAAATCCGCGCGCTGCATCTGGCGGGCGATCTCGGCCGCTTCGCTCGATGGCGACGACTTGCAGGCAAGCGCGATCTCCAGCACCGTGCGGCCGCGATAGGCGGCGGTGATCGCGGCAAATTTCTGCAGCGCTTCGGCGTCATCTCCGGCATTCGGATCGAAATGGAAGAGCAGTTCCCGAGGCGCGATCTCCAACAGCGGCGACCGGGCCGCGAGCGTTGCATCGGCCTCCTCCGGCGTCACGACCACGCCGATATCGGGCATGGCGCCGGTCCTTGTTCCGAATTCGAGCCTGATTGCTCCGCTCGACGCCGCGGCTGCGAGCAGTGCGGAAGGGCCGGTATCCCTGATAATCAGCGACGTCTTCTGCCGAACCGGTTGGCTGGCAGGAAGCCGGTAGGGCCAGGGCAGAGCGAGCGGCCGGACATAGGTCTTGTAGGAGGCATCGGACCAGTTCCGCTGATCCTCCATTTCGAAGGTGTCGCCTTCCATGCGGCATTCCGCCCTAACATTAGCCGCGACCTTATGGGAAATGGCGCGCATATCTTTGAACGGCTGCCAGGGCTCGATGACATCGGGAAAGCGCGTCTCGACGATCCGGCCGTCGACGTGTTCGACCGTTGCCGTTGCCCCGGCAACGCCGACGATCGGGTGCAGGATGCAGAAGCCGCAGCGGTTGGTCTCGAAGCCGGTTTCCGAAATGGCTTCGGCCTCGAAGTCGAGCCGGTCCTGATCTGCCCTGATGCGAACCTCAATGACAAGGCTCGTTCCGTCGGGCGCCTCGCAAGTCGCCCGGTAAGCGACATCGAAACGACCTTCGCCCTGATCGATCCGGAGATCGGCTATGCCGGGGCTATAAGTGCCCCAGTCCCGGTCGCGGACGAGGTAGGAAATCGCCCGCAGCACCTCGATTCCCTGGTAGCGGATGGAGCGAAGGCTGCCATCGGCGAGATCGGCCGTCAGCTTTCCCGCCGTCAGGCGAACCGGCGGCCTTTCCAAAGAATGGGTGCCGTAAAGCTGAAAGGCATCGGCCGTCATCGCAGCATCGCCCGGACATCGATCGTCTGCCCCCTGGAAGCACTGTCATAGGCGGCTTCGACAAGCGCGAATGTCTTCAGATTGTCGGCGCCCGAGGTCGAATGTTCCGCGCCGGGCCTGAGCTGGTCGACCCAATGCTGCTGGATCGCATAGACGCTCTCCTGGATATTGTGCCAGGGTCGCGAGGCCCAGGACAGCAGCTTTGGCGAGACATCCATCCTGGTCGTGCCCCTGCCGTTGGTGATTTCGAGGCCATACCCCTGGCTGAGGCGGATCGTACCCTCGGCGCCGTCGAGTTCGATCAGGGTCTCGGGGAAGGGCTCTTTGGAAAGCTTGGTGGCGTAGCTGACATCGACGACCGAGGTGGCGCCGTTTTCGTGATCGAGCAGGATGGTCGCGACGTCCTCACCCTTGATTTTAGGATTGACCCGCCTGGTGCGGGCGGTCAGCGAATTGACGTCGCCGAGGATATAGCGGGCGATATCCAGCGTATGGATGCCCAGATCTTCGATGATGAACCGCTCGCCCTCGGCCAGATAGGGCTGGCCGGAGAAAACGTCGTAACCCGAGCGGAAGGAGAAGCGGCCCCAGAAGGGCGTGCCGATCGCGCCGGCGTCGAGCGCCTTGCGGACCGCCTGGATCGGCGTCTGCCAGCGGAAATTCTCGTGCACCATCAGCGCCACGCCGGCATTGCGGCAAGCCTCGACCATTGCCTTGGCATCCGACAGCGTCTTGGCGAAGGGCTTCTGGCAGATGGCCGGCACCTTATTCCGGGCGGCCATTTCCACCAGCGTGCGGTGGCTCTGGACGGTGGTGGCGATATCGACGAAATCGAAGCCGCCATCGGCAAACATCACCTCGGCATCGCTGTAGCGCCGCTCGATGCCGAACTGGTCGCCGACGAGCTTCAGCCGTTCCGGATCGCGGTCGCAGATCGCGACGATCTCGGCACCTTCGACATCTTTCCAGGCATGCATCTGGTTGATCGCAAAGAAGCCGCAGCCGATCAACGCGCCTTTCAACACGGTCATATCAACCTGCCTTCGCCATCTGCATCAGCGTGACGCGCTGCTGCAGGCGGCGCTGCGCCTGGTCGACGACCACGGCAATGATGATGACGAGGCCCTTGATGACCATCTGCCAGAAGGAGGAGACGCCCATCATAACAAGCCCGTCAGAGAGAATGCCGATGACGAAGGCGCCGATGATCGTGCCGCCGATCGTGCCGCGCCCGCCCGACATCGAGGTGCCGCCGAGAACGGCTGCCGCGATCGCATTGAGTTCGAAGCTCTCGCCGGTGGCCGGATGGGCGGCCATCAATTCTGATGAAATGACGACGCCGACGATCGCCGCGCAAAGGCCGGAGAACATATAGACGAAGATTTTCACGACATCGACGCGGATGCCGGACATGCGCGCCGCCCGTTCATTGCCGCCGACGGCGAAGATGTGGCGTCCGATCGGCGTCGAGCGAGCGACATAGGCGGCCGCCAGCGCCAGCACGATCAGGATCCAGATCGACACCGGCAGGCCGAGAATGCGTCCGGCGCCGAAGAAATCGAAGCCGGTCGTGGCATATTCCGGCCGACCGACGAGGTTGGGAAAGGTCTGGCCATCGGACGATAGCAGCGCCAGGCCGCGGGCGACATACAGCGTGCCGAGCGTGGCGATGAACGGCGCGACGTTGAGCTTGGTGATCAACAGGCCGTTGATGAGGCCGATGATAAGGCCGATCGACAGCGTGATCAGCACGATCTCGAAGAGGTTGAAATAGATGGTGTAGCCGATCGGCAATTCGATGCCGTAGAGGATCAGGCCGCCGGCAACCATGCCGCACAGGCCGACGATCGAGCCGACGGAGAGGTCGATGCCACCGGTGATGATGACGAAGGTCATGCCCATCGCCAGGAAGGCGTTCAGCGCCACATGTTTCGACATCAGGATCATGTTCGCGGTCGAGGTGAAGTTCGGCGCGAAGATCGCAAAGAAGATGATGACGGCGAACAGCGCGATGAAGGTCCTGAGCTTCATCAGCGTCAGAAGCGCCGAGCCGTTGGCGCCCTTCGGCGCAAGAGTGGTTGAGGTTGCCGCCATCATGACGCGAGTTTCCCTTGATGTCCGTGTCCCTTGGCCGAGGCCGCGATAATGGCCTCCTCCGTCGCCTCGTCCCTGTCGAAGACGGCGACCAGATGCCCATTACTCAAGACCGCGATGCGATCGGATAGCGCCATGACCTCTTCGAGGTCGGAGGTCGAAAACAGGATGGCGAGCCCGTTTGCCGCCAGCCGGCGCATGGTGCGGAAGACGTCGGCCTTGGCGCCGACATCGATGCCGCGGCTCGGCTCATCCATCAGCAGCACCTTCGGATTGGTCATCAGCGCCTTACCGATGACGACCTTCTGCTGGTTGCCGCCGGACATCGAGGTGACCTCGAAATCCGGGTTCGGCGCCTTGATGGAGAGATCCCGAATCGCCTCCTGAATGGCGTTCTTTTCCGCGCCGCTGTCGATATGGAAGAGACGGGTGAAGCGCGACAGGCTTGCGAGCGTCAGGTTCGAGGCGATCGAGAGCACCTGCACCAGCCCCTCCCGCTGCCGGTCTTCCGGGATCAGCGCAAGGCCGCGGCGGATGCGCCGCGTTGTGTCGCGGGCGCGCACTTCCTTGCCGTCGATGAAGATCCTGCCGGTCGAATGCGTATGGCGCCCGATCACGCATTCGAAGAATTCGCTGCGCCCGGCGCCCATCAGGCCGTAGATGCCAAGGATCTCGCCTGCCTTGACCGAAAGGGAGACGTCATTGACCGCCAGCCCGCCGGTTGGTCTTGGAAGGCTGATATTTTCGGCGCGGAAGACTTCATCGCCGACGGAATGGGTGACGGATTTCGCGAAATCCTTGGCGTCCGAGCCGATCATCGAGCGCACGATCCAGCGCGTGTCGATATCGCGCACCATGGCATGGCCGGTGATCTGGCCGTCGCGCAGCACCGTTATGTAGTCGCCGATCCGCATCAACTCTTCCAGCCGGTGCGAGATATAGACGATCGCCA
The DNA here is from genome assembly GCF_002211295.1 of Rhizobium sp. N122. Taxonomy (NCBI): domain Bacteria; kingdom Pseudomonadati; phylum Pseudomonadota; class Alphaproteobacteria; order Hyphomicrobiales; family Rhizobiaceae; genus Rhizobium; species Rhizobium sp. N122. The sequence continues at coordinate 23,515 of NZ_LOKU01000017.1, forward strand.
CACCCTGAGCCTTCAGCTCGGCGATCACCTTGAACAGGATTTCGACTTCGGCCGCCGACAACGCCGATGTCGGCTCGTCCATGATCAGGATGCGGGCATTGAGCGACATCGCCTTGGCGATCTCGACCAACTGCTGCTGGCCGATCGGCAAGTCCTCGACCATCGTATCCGCCTCGATGCCGGCATCGAGGCGCCTGAGAAATTCATTGGCCTTCTCGACCTGCGCCTTGTGATCGATGCCGAACAGGCCGCGGGTGATCTCTCGCCTTGCGAAGATGTTTTCGGCGACCGACATGTTGGCGAAGAGATTGAGCTCCTGGAAGATCATGCCGATGCCGTGCGCCTGCGCGGCGGCCGGGCTGTCGAAGGAGACCGTCTCGCCGTCCAGGATGATGCGGCCAAGCGTCGGGCGCTCGACGCCGGCGATGATCTTCATCAGCGTCGATTTGCCGGCGCCGTTCTCGCCGACCAGAACGTTCACCGCGCCGCGGCGCAGCTCCAGATTGGCGCGCTTGACAGCGACGATGCCGGAATAGACCTTCGACACGTCGTCGAGGCGCAGGATGATATCGTCCTCTCGTGCCTCTGCCGCCGTCATGAGCCCACCTTCAGTTCCGAAGGGGTGACGAGCGGAAGCTCTCCGCTTTTCGGCAACGGAAAGGCGCCGATCACGGTCACCGTCTTGCCGGTCAGACCGTCGCGGGGAACGGCGGCGAGAAAAGCGGTATTGGCTTTCTCGTTGAACGCCTTGCCGAACTGCGCCCATTCGATCTGGTTCTTGAATTCGTTGAAGTTGACGAATTCCAGCGTGTCGCGCAGTGCGGTGCCGCGCAGCGCCGGCCCGATCTGCACCTTGGCATCGGCCTTGCCGTCGCCATCGGCGTCGACATCGAGCGTTGCCGCGCGCGAAGCCGTGTCGGCTGCGACGACCTTGCCGGTGATCTTCACCGCATAGGTCCAGGGCGAACTGCTCTGCTTGCGCGGATTGCCGTATTTTTCGCCCGCGGCATCGGGGCTCGTGGCAACGAGCTGCATGACGTCCTTCAGCTCGCCGGCGCGCTTTTCGAAATAGGGCACGACGTCAGGCTGCCAGATCGCCTCGACCTTGGCATTCGGATCGAAGGCGGTCTTGGCCACTTCAGCCGCTTTTTCCTCAGCGGTCGGCGTCTTGATGATCTTGCAACCGGGCAGGGCCGCCGCCACGATGGCAGCGACCAGGGCGCCCTTCATTCTCAACATACGGGTGAACCTCGACGTCTTGCAAAATGCATTGCGGAGGGCGCAACGCTGCACCCTCCGCAATTGGTGCTGATCAATTCGTCAGGGCGAAGGTCTCGAGCTTGCCGGAATTGTCGGCATTGATGAGAACGCAATCCATCAGCTGTTTCTCTTCCTTCGGCGTCGTCTTGTTCTTGATGTAGGCGTCGGCCTGTTCCACCGCCAACTGGGCCTGCGCATAGGCGGGCTGCAAGACGGTCGCCTTGATGCCGCCCGCCTTGATGGAATCGCGCACGTCGTTGGAACCGTCGAAGCCGACGACGATCACATCCTTGCGGCCAGCCGCCTGGAGTGCGGCGATCGCGCCCATGGCCATGGTGTCGTTGCCTGAAATGACGCCCTTGATATCGGGATTGGCCTGAAGGATGGTTTCCATCTTCGAATAGGCTTCCGTCTGGCTCCAGTTGGCCGACTGCTTGGCGACCGACTTCAACTCCGGATAATCGTCGATGACGTCGTGATAGCCCTGCGAGCGGATGCCGGCATTCGTGTCGGACTCCTTGCCCACCAGTTCGACGTAATTGCCCTTCTCGCCCATCAGCTTGACGAATTCCTGCGCCCCGAGCTGCGCGCCCTGATAGTTGTTCGAGACGATCTGGGCGACGGCAACGCCGGTCGCGTTGATCTCGCGGTCGATCAGGAAGGAGGGGATGCCGGCATCCTTGGCCTTCTTGACGGCGGCGACGGAAGCGTCCGCGCCGGCATTGTCGAGAATGATCGCCTTGGCGCCGCGCCCGATGGCCGTATCGATCATTTCCGACTGCTTGTTGGCGTCGTCGTCGTGGGTCATGACCAGGGTCTCGTAGCCGAGTTCCTTCGCCTTGGCTTCGGCGCCGACGGCTTCGGCCTTGAAGAAGGGGTTGTCATGCGCCGGCGTGATGATGGCGATGAGGTCGGCCGCAAAGGCCGGCATGGCCGTTCCGAGCGCCAGCGCGCTGGCAAAGGCTGCGAGTGTCAGTCTGCGTGTCAGTTTCATTTTTTCCTCCCTGTTGTGAATGAAGCCCCGTCTCCCCGGAGCGGTTAAGGGGGAGGGCATGCCTCCCCAGGCCGGTTCAGGTGATGCGCCGGATGCTTTCGGCGATCTCCTGCGGTTCGAATACTTTTTTCCAATCGTCACGCATCAGCGCCGGGATGCCGAACTCGATCGCCTTGTTGCAGGCATCCGAGAACACGCCGTCGACCTCCTTGAAGATGACTGCGCCGAGCACGTTCATATGACCGAGCAGAAAGTCGCGGGCCGCCTCTGCAGGCACGCCGCGCGCCACGCATTCGTCCATCGCCTGGCGCATGACGACGAGCAGCGAGGCGCAAACGGTTTCGGACAAGCCCGGCTCAAGCATGGCGAGCTGATCGACCGTAACCCGGTGCGAGCGCATCACCGGCGCCCAGATGATTTTGGCTATTTCCTCGCCCAGCGCATAGGCGCTGTCTGGCCCCTGCATCAGCGCCGAGACGATGTGCTGCTTGGCAAACAGGCCGCCGAAATGGTCCTTCTTGGCCTGCATATCCGTCTCATCGTTGAAGATCGGCGGATGGCAGGGATGGGTGACGAAATAGGTGAGATCATCACGCTTCGGCAAATGGCCGGCAAAGGGGGCGGCAGCATCGAGCGCGATCACCATGGTGCCGGATGCGAGCTTGTCGACGATACCGGCCGCGACCTTGCCGATCGCCGTATCGGGCACGGCGAGGATGACCACATCAGCCCCGTCGAGGGCGGCCTCGACCGGCACGCAATCGAGACCGAGATCGTTCTTCAAACGTGCTTTGCCGGCGTCGCTCACCTCGACATGGCGCACCTGGAAGCGCGAGCCTTTGAGATTTTTGGCAAGCCGGTATCCCATTTTGCCGCCGGCGCCGAAGAGAGCAATCTTGGTCATGTTTTCCTCATCTTTCCGTCTGGATATGATCATGCACTGGTATGATGAGTCAATCACCATATCACCTTTTTGGTTGTTCAAGACCCATGTTTTTCCGCGTCGAGCCGGTCAATCGCCTCGACGTTGCCGGCCGACGGGCCGTCCGGGTCGAATTCGGAGGCAAGCCAGACGTCGACGATCGACTTTGCCAGTTCCGGCCCGATGACACGCGCGCCCATCGTGATGATCTGGGCATTGTTCGATTTCGCCGCCCGTTCCGCCGAATACGTGTCGTGGGTGAGGGCGGCGCGAATGCCCGGCACCTTGTTGGCGGAAATGCACACGCCGATGCCGGTGCCGCAGAGCAGGATGCCGCGCTGATGTTCGCCGTCGACGATCGTCTGCGCCAGGCGCTGAGAGAGATCGGCGTAGAAGCCGGACTGGCTGAGATCATGCACTTCGAGGTCCGCCTTGCCGGCGAGATGGGCGGCAATGACATCCAATAGCGGTTTGCCGGCGCTGTCGGCGCCGATTGCGATCTTCATGGCAGTTTCCTTTCACTCGCCGTCTGGCGTGGGGATGAGCGGTCGATCGCCGCGCCGACGCGGCCGAGGATGTCGAGGTAACCGTCGATGGACCAGGCGGAGCGGCCGATGAACAGGCCGTCGATATGCGGCTCGGTGATCAATTCCTCGCAATTTCCAGGATTGACGCTGCCGCCGTAGAGGACCGGCATCGCCCGGCCGAGAATGGCTCTCGCCACCTCGGCGATCTTGCCGTGCCGCTCCGACGCGTAATCGGCGGTCGCCGGTATACCCTTGGCGCCGATCGCCCAGACGGGTTCGTAGGCAAGCAGGATCGAAGCCTCGCCGGTCTCGGTATCGACGCCCCGCAAGGCGGCCTCGACCTGCCGCCGCAACACCGCATCGGCCCGCCCCTCCTGGCGTTCCTGCAAGGTCTCGCCGATGCAGATCAGCGGCGTCAGACCATGGCGGAGCGCGGCGGAAACCTTGAGGCCGACGGTCTCGTCGGTCTCGCCGAAATGTTCGCGGCGCTCGGAATGGCCGAGCTCGACGATATCGAGTTCGCAGTCCTTCAGCATCACCGGAGAAATCTCGCCGGTCCAGGCGCCGGCATCTTCCCAATGCATGTTCTGGGCGCCGACCTTCACCGAGGTCTCGGCGAGCAGGCGCTTGACTTCGCCCACCGCGGTAAAGGCGGGAATGACGAAGCGCTGCACGCGTGTATCGCGTTCTCCATCGGTCGCTGCGAGGCGGCGCGCGAAAGCGAGCGCTTCCTCCACCGTCTTGTTCATCTTGAAGCTGGTGCCGACCCAGACGACCATCAGTTCTTCCTTCCCAGACGAATCTGCGCGAAATAGCCATCCGTTCCGACCTGGCCGCCTTTCAGTGCGATCTGCAGGCCGTTGGTCGGCGCATAGTCGCCATGCGCCAGGCACAGCGGCGAACCCGGGGTCTGGGGCAGCGGCAGCAGCGTCGTCAGCGCGTCGATCCTCAATTGCCGGAGCGCATGGCTCGACGTATCGCCGCCGGCGACGACCGCGCGCGACAGCCCTTCGGCTTCGATCAGCCGCCGCAGGATCGTGCCGAGCGCACTGCCGAGCCGGTGACGGGCGCCCGGCAGCCGGTCGATATCGGCGCCGCGGTCCGCCGAGGGGCCAAGCGCCGTATGGAGGATGACGCTCTTGCCTTCTTTCAGCTTGCCGACGCCCGCCTGCACGGCCGCATCCACGGCGCCTTCGCCATTGGAAATCAGCACGAGCGGATCGAGCGCAATGCTCTCGAAACCGTTCTCGGCAGCCGTGCAGATCTGGCGCTCGGTGGTCGGCGAGACGCTGCCGGAGACGACGGCGAGGCGATCGACCGGGCCGATATCAGGGAATTCGGCGCTGATCTCTCCGATCAGGCCGGCCTGCCGCCAGGCGCTGAGCAGGGCATATTCGACCCCCGACGAGCCGGCGACGAAACGTCCCGAGCGACCGGTGACCCGCAGCACCTGCCAGCCGGCGGCCGCCTGCGTTGCGTCGGAGTCGACATCGAGGAGCAGTATCCCTTCGCCATCCGATGTCAGCGCGTCGATCCGTTGGTCGGCGTCCGCCGCAGTGATCGCGACGAGATCGGCGAGCAGGACGGGGAGGGCGGTCTGCTTCGACAGGTGGACCGCAAGATCCGCCTCGTCCATCGGCGTGACGGGATGGCGGCTCATGACGGGGTGGCGGTCGATGCGGAAGACGCGGCCCTGATAGGCGGCAAAGAGATTGCCGAAGGCCGTATAGCGCTTCAATTGCGGCGCGCCGACGATAACAGGCACGATCGATTGCCGGAAACGCCCGCGGCCGATTTCGATCGCCTTGCCGATATTGCCGATCCCGGGGCTGGAATCGAAGGTCGAGCAGACCTTGTAATGGCAGATCGAAGCGCCGAGCGAATTCAGCCAGTCGAAGGCCGGCGCAAGATGTTCCTGCATCCACGCCGGCGTTTCGCTGCGGCTCGTCCCTGCGAGACCGATCGCACGGCAGTGTTTGAAGCGGGCGAGCAGTTCCGGCCTTGGGATGTCGAGGAAGAGCACGGTCTCGACACCGTTCGAAGCCAACGCCTCCATGACGTCGGTCGAGCCGGTAAAATCATCGCCGTAATAGCTGACGAGACGTCCATCCATCTGGTTCACGCGCCCTTGCCGTCGCTGAATTTCGCAATCGAGGCGGCAAGCTCCGGATGGTCCTTGGTGTAGACCTCCAGCGGGATGTCGGCGACTGCCGCCTGCCAGGCCTGCTGCACGGCGCGAACGCCGGCCGCCGGTCCGCCGGGATGGCTGACGATGCCGCCGCCGCAGAGATAAAGCAGATCGACGGTGCGGCCGGTGCGCTGGTAGGTTTCCGGCGCCTGTCCGCCCCATTGGCCGGAGCCTGCGACCGGAAGCGGGCAATCGGCGGCGTCGAAGAGCGGCGTGCTGACCGCCTTGAAGGAGGAGACGAAGCTGTCGTCCGGCTCCCAATATTTGACCCGGATGCCGTTGATCTGGAACTGGTCGACGCCGAGCAGCCGCCAGAACTGCTGGTAGACCCTGAAATCCATGCCGGCGCCCGGATCGCGCGTCAGCACGTCCCAGCCGTTGCGATGCGCGTGCAGCACCAGGCTGGAGCGCTTGCGCAGAAAGCTCATGCCGCCGAAACCGATCGAGTTGATGTTGACGACGGCGCAGTTGCCGCCGGCCGCCGCGACGATATCGTGATTGCGCATCATCTCGTCGGGGTCGGCATGCGAGATGCCGAAGGCATACATGACCTTCTTGCCGGTCTTCTGCTGGTGATCGAGAACGCGCGGCATGATCGCCGCGACGCGCTCCTTGAGCGGCGAATAGGCCGGGCTCATCAGCTTTTCGTCGTCCTTGATGAAGTCGACGCCCGATCCAATCAGCTCGCCGACGAGTTCCGCCGTCTCGTGTGGCCTCAGCCCGAGGGCCGGCTTGACGATCGTTCCGATAATCGGCCGGCCTTCGACGCCGGTGAGGCGGCGGCTGCCCGGGATGCCGAACTGCGGCCCGGGATGGGCGCTTTTGAACGCCTCCGGCAGTTTCATGTCGACGATGCGGATGCCGGTCATGCCCTTGATCGAATAGACGCCGCCGATCGCGATGGTCATCAGCGCCGAGAGATCGGTGCCGATCGCATCCAGCGGAAAGCCGATGTCGACATCGGCGCGGTGGAGCCGCGTGCCGGGCGCGACCTCGGGCCAGGTCGGATGGCGCCCGTCCTCGAGCGGGCGGATCGCCAGCACCCGGGCGGCGACGCGCGACTTCAGCTCCTCGGTCTCGCCGGGAACAGGCACGAAGGTTCCGGTCGACTGGTCGCTGGCGATCTTCTCAGCCATCGCCTCGACGCTGCCGGCCGTTTCGATGCGGTAGGTCAGGGTAATCATCATGAACGGACGGCTGCTCCTCTCGGCCAACGCAGATTGTCATGGCGTCAACTTGTGATCTGGTATAATGAGTATTCCAATTAATGAAAAGCGGAATCTTCGGCCGCGCAAATTTTCGCTGCGCGCTTTGTCCTTGGTCCGAAAACTGTTAGGAGGAGACATTTTGAGCCAGCGAGATCTCATGACCCAGCCCCTCGAACAGATCGTCCGCCGCAAACTCTCCGACGAAGTGTTTGATCGATTGGAGCGAATGATCACCTCAGGCGAGCTTCAGCCCGGCGATGAAATGCCGTCGGAGCGGGTGCTGATGGAGCGCTTCGGCGTCGGCCGGCCGGCAATCCGCGAAGCCATGCAGTCGCTCGCCAACAAGGGCCTCGTCAGCATCTCGCACGGCGAACGCGCGAAGGTGCTGCGGCTGACGGCAAAATCGATCTTCCGCCAGGTCGATCTCACCGCCAAGATCATGCTGTCGCAATCGGCGGATTCGCTCGAGCATCTGAAGAGCGCCCGCATCTTCTTCGAGCGCGGCATGGCCCGCGAGGCCGCCCAGCGCGCCTCCGCAACCGATATCAGCGATCTCCGAGACATCATCGAACGTCAGCGCGCCTCGCTCGGGCGGGCCGAAGAGTTCATCGACGCCGATATGGAGTTTCACACCCGCATCGCCCAGATCTCCGGCAATCCGATCTACGTCGCCGTCAGCGAAGCCATGCTTGCCTGGCTGAAGGAATATCATACCGAGATGCTGATCTGGACCGGCAAGGAAAAGTTCACGCTCGCCGAACACGACGAAATCGTCGACCGCCTTGAAGCCAACGACGTCGACGGCTCGGAGATGGCGCTGCTCAAACATCTCGAACGGTCGCGCGCGCTTTACGCGAAGTAGGGCGCTTTTGTTTAGCTGCTGCTTGGGAACAATGATGTGCTGGCGAGGTTGTGGATAGGCCAAGCACGCAAGATCCCAAGGAGGACACCAGATGCGTATGAAACTCGTAGCGGCTTCGCTTTTCGCCCTCGGCATGGCCACCTCGGCCTTCGCCCAGTCCAACCCGGCGCCGGCCGGCGCCACGATCGACAAGAACCAGGCCGATCAGGGCGGCGGCGCAGCCAGCGACACGAAGGCCAAAAAGCCGATGGCAACCGACACCACCACGACCGGGTCCACGACCGGCGGCACGATGAAAATGGATAAGACCAAGTGCCCGAACCCGGTCAACAACTCGGCCAATCTCCAGACGCAGGGCGGCACCAGCAACGCCACACCGATGGACGAAGCCTGCGCCGCCCATAACAACTGAGCGGCCTCATCATAAAAACCCCGCTTCGGCGGGGTTTTTGCGTGCACCGCTTTTATCATAACTTGACTTCCCGCAAAACAGGCGATAGCACATTGGGTAATCGATAACCCAGATGTGTTCCCATGACCGCCTCACTCAACGACATAGCCGCCCGTGCAGGTGTCTCCGTTAAAACGGTGTCAGGTGCTTTGCATGGCGGCTCGGCCCGCATGTCGGAAGACACTCGGCAGCGGATCAAGGAGATCGCCGAGGAGCTGGGTTATGTCACCAACTTCGCCGCACGCAGCATGCGGCAAGGCTGGATGCCGCTTGTCGGTCTCGTCGCAGACGACTTGATCACTTCGCCTTTTGCGACGGAGATCATCCGGGGGCTCGATGGCGCCGTGCGCGCTGCCGACATGGCCGTTTTCGCCATGACGCTCGGCGGCCATCGCAGCGTGGCGTCGATCCTCGATGAGATGCGGCGCTTTCGCCCGCGGGCGATCGCCTATGCTGCCATGTATCACAAGAGCGTCGACCTGCCGCCCGAATTTGCCGATGCCGTCGGCGTCATGATCAACTGCCGGGATGCCAACGACCGCGTGACCTCGCTGGTGCCCGATGAAACGGGCGCGGCGCTGGAGATTACCAACTATCTCATCGATGCCGGCCGGCGCAACATAGCCTTCATCAATCTGCCGGGGCTGCTCGCCGGCGAACTCCGGGAACTCGGCTTCCGGCAGGCGCTCGATCATGCCGGCATCGACGGAGCCGGCGCCATCGTCCTGCCCGCCGTCAGCAAGGCGATCTACAGCGACCGGGCGCACAGCCTCGTGGCCACGCATGTGCATGCGCTGATGAACGGCCCCCGGCGTCCCGATGCCATCCTGTGCGGCAATGACCGCGTGGCCATGGAAGTTTATGCCGCTTTGCGCCGCGAAGGCGCGGCCATTCCCGACGACGTCGCCGTTGCGAGTTTCGACAACCAGGTCGAGATCGCCTCGCGTCTCGACCCGCCGCTGACCACCATGGCGCTTCCCCATCGCGCCATGGGCCGCCAGGCCGCGCAAATCCTGCTTGCCGAAGACCGGATCCAGGTCGGGGTGCAGAAACTGCCGTTCCAGCTCGTGGAGCGGGCATCCGTATAAATTGAGATAGGCCCATTCAATGGAGGAGGAATTCTAATGGGTAAACGTTTACTTTGGTCTCTGGTCATGTCCTCAGCCCTGGCAGCTATAGGGGCGCAGGCAGCCGAGAAAACCGTAATCCAGGTCATGCACCAGGGCGATCCAGGATTTGTCGCTGCCTATGGCAAGGTCGCCGAGCGGTTCGAGGCAGCCAATCCCGATGTCGACGTGCAGTTCATCTATGCGCCGCATGATGCCTATAACGAGAAGTTCAGCGCCGCCGTCATGGCCAAGCAGCTGCCCGATGTGATGGAGCTCGATGCACCGTTCCTCGCCAATTACGTCTGGTCGGGCTATCTTCAGCCGATCAAGCCGCTGATCGACAAGGATGTCCTCGACGACATGACGGAGTCCAACATCGCCCAGGGCACATACCCGATCGACAAGGACCTCTATGCGATCGGCCTGACCGATTCCTCCGTCGTTCTTTACGGCAACAAGAAATATCTCGAAGCGATCGGCGCCCGCATCCCGAAATCCGTCGACGATGCCTGGACCCGGGAAGAGTTCGAAACCTATCTCGAGAAGCTTTCCAAGCTCGACGGCGTCAAGTGGCCGATCGACACCTTCCGCGGCTACGGCATCAAGACCGAATGGATCACCTATGCCTATGGCCCGATCCTCCAATCGGCCGGCTGCGACCTCATCGACCGCAAGGCCTGGAAATCCGAGGGCACGCTGGATAGCGACGCCTGCGTCGATGCGCTGGCGATGATGCAGAAATGGGTCAAGAACGGCTGGATCGTGCCGCAGTCGGCCGGGACCAATCAGTTCTTCGCCGAAGGCAATCCGGCGGCGCTGGCGCTCGGCGGACACTGGGTCTATGCGGAAGCCGCCGCGACCATGAAGGACAACATCGTCGTGCTGCCGCTTCCGAAATTCGGCGCCAAGGGCGCGAGCCCCGACGGCACCTGGATCTGGGCGGTCACCAAGACCTCGGCGCATCCCGATATATCAGGAAAGTTCATCAGCTTCCTGCTCAAGGACAAGGAGTTCCGCACTTACGTCGCCAGCCAGTCGGGCTATCCCGGCCTGAAGAGCTTCGCCGCCGAATCTCCGCTCTATGCCGCCGGCGGTCCGATGGCGATCGCCTTCGAACAGGCATCGAAGACGGCCGTCGCGCGCCCGCCGCACCCAGCCTATCCGACGATCACCTCCGCCTTCATGCAAGCCGTCGACGAGGCCTTCAATGGCGGCGATCCCAAGGAGGCGCTAGCGTCGGCCGCCAAGAAGATCGATCAGGATATCGAGGACAATGACGGCTATCCGCCATTCGGCGACGAGCAATAGGCGTCATCGCCACCGCCAGGTCGCGGCCCGGCGATGTCTCCAGCAGACGTCGACGGGCGGGCGGGACCGGCAGTAAATTGCGAAAGGAGGAGCTATATGGTGCTGCAGCAATCGACATCTTCGACGTTCGTTCGAAAGGCCCCGGCGCGCCGGCATGACAAGGGACGGCTGATGCAGGAGGCGGCCATGCTGGCGCCGGCCGTCATCCTGTTGACCCTCTTTCTGATCGTACCGTTCCTCCTGTCCTTCTGGACGGCGATGACCAACCAGCCTCTGGTGCCGCGCCCGACGCCGGTCCGGTTCATCTGGTTCAACAATTTCATCCGCATCTTCCAGGACGACCTTTTCTGGACGGCCCTTTGGAACGTCTCGCGCTTCACCTTCTGGATCATTCCGGCGCAGTGCGGCCTCGCCTTCGCAACGGCGCTGCTCTTGCATCAGAAGCTGCCGCTCCGCAATCTGCTGCGCGGCATGTTCTTCCTGCCGGCGATCACCTCGATGGTCGTCGTCTGCGTCATCTGGGGTACCCTGTTCCAGTATCCGACAGGCCCCTTTAACCAGATCCTCGGCTTCCTCTCAGGCGGGGCGATCCAGCCGATCGATTGGCTCGGCGATCCGCAATGGGCGATGTTCTCGCTCGTGCTGCTCTCGGCCTGGCAGGCCTACGGCTTCCAGATGATCGTCTATCTCGCCGGCCTTCAGGGCATTCCTGATGAACTCTACGCCGCCGCCAAGATCGACGGCGCCAATGCTTTCCGGCGCTTCTGGCATGTCACCATGCCCGGCCTGCGGCCGACCCATGTCTTCGTGCTGGTGATCACCACTATCCAGGCCTTCAAGCTCTATACCCAGGTCGCCATTCTCACGCAGGGCGGGCCGAAGAGCAGTACCGAAACGGTGGTGCACTACATGGTGCGCGCCGGCTTCGAAGAGCAGAAGATGGGCTATGCCTCCGCCGTCTCGGTCATCCTGTTCGTGATCGTTCTCGTCATCGCGCTGATCCAGCGCCAGCTCCTGAGGCGCTTCGATGTCTGACATCGCACTCTCAATGCCGCAGGCCCGCACAGCGCGGCGCCCTTCCGCCGCAGCGGTTCTTCGCATCATCCAGACGATATGCATTTTCATCATCGCATTGGTGATCGTGTCTCCCTTGCTGCTGCTGGTCGTGGCGAGCCTGAAGGACGACCGGTTTCAGATCCTGGCCGATATGGGCAGCTTCCGGGCCTTCTGGGTGTCGAACCCGACGCTCTCCAATTATGCCGAGGTCGGCCACCTCTCGGGCGAACTCGCCTTCGGGCGCTACCTCATCAACTCGCTAATCATCCTGGTCACAACGGTCTGTTCCGGCCTGATCGTGAATTCGATGGCCGCCTTTGTCCTGGCCTGGGGATCGCTCAGGGGCCGCGCCGTCATCCTGTCGATCGTGATCGCGCTTTATGTGATCCCGCAGGAAAGCATCATCATGCCGCTGGTGATCATGGTTTCAAGGGCGGGTATGTCCGATACCTTCGCGGTGCAGATCGTGCCCTGGGTCGCCAGCCCGCTCTATATCTTCCTGTTCTACCAGTTCTTCGCGCAGCTGCCGAAGGAGTTACTTGAAGCCGCCGAAATCGACGGCGCCTCCTTTTTCCGGGCCTATCGCTCCATCTTCCTGCCGCTCAGCCTGCCGGCACTCGCCACCGTGTCGATCCTCATGGGTATCGAGACCTGGAACCAGTATCTCTGGCCGATCCTGGTGACGCAGACCGATTATGCCCGGCCGATCGCGGTGGCCATCGCCACCTTCTTCGGCCAGGACAGCATCTACTGGGATCGGGCGATGGCCGCCTCCGTTTTGATGATGATCCCGATCCTGGGGCTCTACCTCGCATTCCAGCGCTGGTTCGTGAGTTCCTTTATCGGCTCTGCCGTGAAAGGTTGAATTGATGACAAGCCAAACGATTTCTCGCTCCGATGAAGTGGGGCTGGAGACGATCAGCGCCGTCCTGGCCGCGGGGTCCACAATCCATGCCTGGATCAAGGCCTTGCATAACGGCGCACCGGGCAGGCTGACGGCACATGTCGATGGGGACCCGGCCGGCGCTGTCGAAACATCAAATCCGCATGAGTTCGAGTTCCGGCTGCTGACGCTGCAAAGCGGCGGAGAGACCGCCTTCTCCTATGATCCCGCGACGACCGAGGTCTCGGTCCTCTATGCCTTCCTCCCGCCGCGCGTTCTCGAAGAAGGCGTCCGGCTGCTGCATGTCAGCCCCGCCAATGCGGCCCCCGAAGTTTCGGGCGGCTATCATTTCCGCCCGCCTTTCGGCTGGATGAACGATCCCAACGGCTTTGGACGGTTCGGCGGCAAGCTGCATCTCTTCTACCAGCACTATCCCCATAGTCTTCGGTGGAACAACATGCACTGGGGTCATGCGGTCTCGAAGGACTATCTTCGCTGGACGCATCTGCCGATCTTTCTTCCGCCTTCGGATCAACTCGCCGCCCGGGCCGACGGGCGGGGCGGGGCATTTTCCGGCTCCGCGATCGCGCTTCCTTGCGATGAAACCGGCCTTCGCATTTTCTTCACCGAGCATATGAAAGATCGGGAACCGGAGGAACAGGTTCAGTTCACCGCCATCAGCCGCGATCTTGTTAATATTGAGCCGGCGAGCCTGATCCTGCCGGCGCGTCCCGCTGGGCTCGGCCTGACGACCGACTTCCGCGACCCTTACGTTTTCTCGGGCCCCGACGGCAACTGGAAGATGCTGCTCGGCACGCGAGACCGCGAGGGCGGCGTCATCCTGCTTTATCAAACCGACGATCCGGCCGCGGCGGCGGGATGGACCTTCCTCGGCACGCTTCACCGCGAAAACCGCTTCGGGATGACGGCGGCGGAGTGCCCCTGCATGGTGCCGCTCGACGGTCCCGCCAACGACCCCTCGACGCGTTGGGCGCTGATCTTCGGTCTGCTGACCAGCCGCGACCCGGCAACCGGCCGGCGCAACATGACGCTTGCGACCGTCGGCCGTTTCGATGGCCGCAGCTTCTCGGTCGAATTCGAACAGGAACTGGATTTCGGCACCGATGCCTACGCCTTCCAGGCCTTCGTCGACAATGCCGGCCCGGTCGGCATCGCCTGGCTTGCGAACTGGACGGATATATCCAGAGAGATCGACATGCCGACGGCAATGACCCTGCCGCGCCGGCTGGCCTTGCAAGGCGGTGCGCTGATCACGCCGCCGGTGTCAAGTGTCGAAAGCCTGCGGCAGCGCCAGCTGGATGCCGCAGGTCTTCTGGATGGCCGGACCGTCGATCTCGCCAACGGCTCCGTCGAAATCCTGCTGACTCTCAGGCAAGCCGGCAGCACTTTCCGCCTCGATCTCGAACATCCCGAGGCAACGGTCGCGGTTCAGTTGAGTGACGAGGGGCTTAGCATCCCCTTCTCGGTGGCGAATGCCAAGGCTTCACCCCGCTATATCGCCGCCGGCGCACGCCCCTCGGCCATCCGGATCTTCCTCGATGCGGGCTCGATCGAGGTTTTCGCCGACGATGGCCGCTGGACGGGAACCAAGCGGCTGCCCGGCTTCAAAGGCGTGAGCGCTGCGCGAATCATCGCAGCCGAGGGCAATGTGCTCGCCGCCGAGATCTGGCAGCTCGGTCTCTGACCTCTGAGGAAACGACGTGGCATCGGTTGCGATCGACGAAACCCGCAAGCATTATCGTGCCGTTCCGGTGATCCCCGGCGTCTCCGTCGATATCGATGTCTCAACCGACAGATGGGGGCCGAGCGCGCCCAAAAAACTCGCGGCATGGAAAATGGCAGCCGGTGGCTTTGCGCCGGTGTCACGGATGTCGCCCGACAGAATACGCTGGACCGCTTCGCAGATGATTGGCGCCGTGACGGCATAGATGTCCTGTCCCTGGGCGAGAATCCGGCGGTGCAGGTCGCCTTGCGTGACGATCACCTCGACGGCGAAGCGCTGCGCCGAACGCCCGGTTTCATCGATGGCCTGGGGCGAGGGCGTCGAGGGATCGCGAACATCGCGCAGGGCTGTCGTGCTGAGAAAGCTGTGCAGTTCCATGGTCCTGATGTGGCGGGCGATCAGCGGTACTTCCGAAAATGGAAGCTCGACGAATGTCTGCCGGCCGAACGGGGCCGGCAAGACGGATACCTTCTCGGCCGGCGGCTGATGCACGGGCCCAAGCTTTCCGCCGCTGACGGCCAGGCGCTGCGCCTTGTTTTTCTCGCCGGTCACGCGCGTGCCTTTTGTCGGCAGCCAGCTGTCGAGCGCAACCCGGACTTCGATCGTGTCGGCATGCTGCCATTCGTTCATCAGCGCTGCCACCAGCAGATCGGTCAGGCCGCCGTAAAATCCCATAGCCGGGATGACGACGACGCCCGCTTTTGCGGCCGCAGCCTCATGCCGGTCGAACGTGGCCTGTACGCTCGGCTGTTCAGCCGTTACGTCGAGATAGTGGATGTCGGCCCGCAACGCGGCACGCACGACCGCGTCGGCCGTGTCCATGAACGGGCCGGCGCAGTTGATGACCGCTGCCACGCCGGCGAGCGCCCTGTCCAGCGCCGCGTCATCCTCTATCGCGGCTTCACGGCATTCGACGCCACGTTCCGGAAAACCCGCTTCGGCCAATCGCCCGAGACTCCTTCCGATCGCAATCGGTTTCAGCCCGCGCCGCAATAGTTCGGCGACGACAAAACGGCCGGTATGGCCGTTCGCGCCGAAGACCGCGACGGCCTGGGTTGTTCTGATGATGTCGGCTTGATGCATGGTCATTGCTCTCTCCTGCGCTACAGACCTGTCTGCCCTCTATAAAACATACAGGTCTGTAGCGTGTCAACCAACTTTCTGCTAGTGTGGCGGAATTGGAGATAAGCGAATGACCAAAAGTACAGCGAACACACCTGCCCCTGCCGTCAACGAGGTCCGGGACAGAATTCTCGAGACGGCATCGGAACTCTTCTACCGGCGCGGCGTCCGCGCCGTCGGCGTCGATCTGGTGGTGGAAAGATCCGGCGTCGCCAAAACCAGTCTTTACCGCCATTTCGGCACAAAGGACGATTTGATCGCGGCCTTTCTCAAGCGCGAGGACATGGACTTCTGGAGCACTTGGGATCGGATCACCGAACAGCACGCGCATGACGCCGGGGCCGAACTCGACGCCCATTTCGAATGGATCGGCGAACGGGTCGGGCGGGACAATTACCGCGGCTGCCCGCAGATCAACACCGCTGCCGAGTTTCCGGAAGCCGGTCACCCCGCCCGCAAAGTCGCCGAAGCCCATATGCGTGAAATGCGCCGCCGCCTGAAGACCATCGCCGGGCGACTGGCGGTCGCCGCACCCGACCGGCTTGCCGGGCAACTCGCAGTTCTGATCAACGGCGCTTTTGTCAGCATGCAGGTCTTCGAACCCGGCGAGGCGACGGGTTTGCTCCGCGATGCGGCGCACGCGCTGATCGCCGCCAGCCGCAATTGATTCACTGGAAGCAGATTTGCCAGAGTGGGAAATGGGTCAATAGGAACTGGTCACGCATCGGGATCGAGAGTTCCCGACATTCGTCGACTTGCGGCTCAGCCAAAATTTGTACCGCAACATCTTCTGTCGGCACTTTTGCGAGGCACAAGGCTTTCGCTACAACAGGCCGCCGGTTCGGATCCCTTCAAGGCAATCAAGCGAGGCCAACGTCGTCAAAGACGCGGGCGACCTCTCTCATGAGCCGGGCTACAAGGTGCGCGTTCGCCCGAATGACCGCAACAGCAGGTTAAGCGAGACGGCAACCTTGTCGATGTCGCGAATATCCCGCGAATATTGGCCGGTGTAGAGTTTGACAATCATGTTGTCGCGCGCAGCGCCGCTGAGTTCGAAATAGAGGTGCAGGTAATAGGCTTGCTTGTCGCCGCTGCGACTGACGCTCCGTCGTCGTTGAGTGACCTGTCCGAGTTCCGTTTTGAATGGGGCGAAGCCCGGCAATTTCAGCATGACCGATTTGGATTGAAATCGGGCCATGTTGGGGACTGCAACGACCGCCTTATCCAGTGCCAGACTGACGATTTGGCCGGGGACATCGTCGACGGTGGCGGGCTCATCGAGCTTGAACGCATGAAACAGGCGCCGGGGTTTCTCAAAGCAGATCAGTGACGCGATGAGCAGGACGACGATATTGATCCCTGACCACCAGGCCGCGACCGGCGAAAACTGGCCTTGCACATGCGACGTTTCCGGCACGACGTTGACCAGCAGACCAAGGACGGTGACCGTGACGATGCTTGCGATCCAGGCGAAGCTGTAGCGGTCGAACTGGTTCGCCTCATTGCCGCTGCCCTTCGGCGTTACCCTGAACGGCTTGCCGAATGGCCGCACCAGGCTGGAGACCACGGTCGGCAGCATGCGGAATGTCGCAAAGGTCCCGACGGCGCTCGAAACCACAGGCAGATAGCGTGTCGGCGTTATCCACAGCATCAGCAGAAAATACGCCGCCAGCAGCGGCACCTGATGCGCGACATAATCGGCTATATCGGTGAAATAGAGCGGGAGCAGGCCGAACCAGAGATAGACGATGGGGACGAGCAAGATCGTGAAGCGGACCAGATACTGCACCAGCCATGATGCCGGCAGGAACATGATCCGTTGAAAGAGCGTCAATCCCGGGCCGCGCAGCGGACCATTGTACAGATAAAGGGTTTGAATACCCCCCTGACACCACCGTTCGCGCTGCACAAAGTAGCCGGTCAGGTTTTCGGCGGCCAGTCCCATCGATAGCCGCTCGTTCAGGTAGCGCGTCTTGTAGCCTTTGTTGAGCATCGAAAGAGTTGTCAGCAGGTCTTCCGTGATCGACTCGGTCGGAAATCCGCCTATTGCGTCGACGGCCTTGCGGCGGGCAATCGAGCATGACCCGCAGCAGAAGCTGACGTCCCAGGCGTCTCGGCTGGGGGCGATCTCGTCGAAGAACAGGCGCTGCTCGTCCGGCCAGATATTCTCCAGGCCGAGGTTCGATTGCACCGGATCGACGTTGAAGAAATGTTGCGGCGTCTGGACGATGCCGATGCTGTGATCGCAAAAGAAGGGCAGCGTCCGGCGCAGGAAATGGCGATAGGGAACAAAATCGGCATCGAAGATCGCAATGAACTCGCCCGAACTGACCTTCAGCCCATTGTTCATATTTCCCGCTTTGGCATGGCTGTTGTCGCCGCGCGTGACGTGGATGACGTTCTTCTCCTCGCAATAGGCCTTCAGCCAATCCCGGCGTTGATCGTCAAGCACATACACATTCAATTTGCCGGCGGGATAATCCAGCGAGCGGGCGCCAATGATGGTTCTCTCGAGCACGTCGAGCGGCTCGTTATAGGTGGGAATGAAAACATCGACAGTCGGCAGCTCACGCTGGTCCCGCGCAAAGAAAACGCACGCCAGCCTGTCCGCTTCTGCGCTGCGGTCAACGTAGCGGCTCATCAATACCAGAAAAAGGATGACTTCGACGCAGGCCAGGACCTCGACGGCAAAGAGCATCCAGACCCAGTAGAAACTCGGACCGCCGTCGGGATAGGGAAGCACTGTCTCCGTCAGGCGCCAGTACATGTATCGCAATGCGACTGCGGCGACAAAGGCGCAGGTCACCGCCCGTGTCCAGGTGTGACGGCGCGACCAATTGAACGGCCCCAGGAAAAAGAAGGCCAGAACGGCAAAGGTCGGAATCAGCGCTACAAGATACTGAACCACAGGTTTTTGACCCAATTGGATAGGTTGATGCCGTGTTTGGAAAACCGCACCTGCACTGTGCGTCCCACCTGGCAGGAGTTCGCAAAGTCGTCGTTCATGAAGGATGGATCGAGGCGAACCCGAATGCGGGCATTGCGTTGTGTCGACGGCGGCAAACTGGCGGCGAAGGAATCGGTCTCGATTGAAGCCGAACTGCCTCTGACGGAGATGACCGTGCCCTTGAAGACATCGCTGCGGCCGAACAAGCGCACCTGGGCGACAAGCCCCGGATAGATCTCGTCATAATTGACCTCAGGAACAAGGATATCCACAAACAGCTCTCGACAGTCGAGGAGACGCATCAGCTCGTCATTCAGCACCACGTTGGAACCGTTGACGATACTCCTGGTCCAAACAACGCCGTCGAACGGCGCTCGTGCGGTTGCGGATTCAAGGCTGCTGACGCGGTCTGCCTCTTTGACCAGCTGCTTTTGAACTTCGGCGGCTCGCGTCTCATTTTCCGCTATGCGCGAGTTCAAGTCGTTGATGCGAACGATGACCTCGTCCTCGCGTTGTCGCGAATAGGGCACGTCATTCTGTCCGTCGCCGAAGACAAAGATGCCCTGGCGAACGGCATTGAGCCTTTGTTGCAATTGATCGACAGTCAGATTGCTGATTTCGACCTCGCCGCCGGTCGCAGCTCCAGCGGCACGTGCGGCCTCAACCAGTTTCTGCGTCAGAATGCCTTTAGACTCGAGCTGCATCCGGCGGCTCAGGTCAACCTGCGCGACCAGATCCTGCGCTTGCGACACTTCGACTTTCTTCCGCAGGATTTCGACTTCGCGTTCTAGATTGGCAATGGTGGTCTGCTTGTAGACTTCCAATCTGGCAGACAATTCCTCGCGAAGCGCGGAGAGTTCCTCCCGTTCCTTTTTCAGCGCCGCGACGCGGTCGAGCGCCGTATTGCGATCTGCCTCGAGCGACGCGAGGATTGCGCGATTGACGCGCGTATTTCTGATTTCTGCGAGGGATTGTCCTGCTTTGACCGGGCTGCCGGCCTTGAGGGGTTCTTCCGCGATCGTGCCGTCGATCGGGGCATTCACGACAGCAAACCGCGCATTGACCGTGCCATCAAGGCTGGTAAAGCCGGTGATCGTCGGCAATGAGACGACAGTCACGAGTGTCAGCAGCAGCAGGCCGACAATAATGCGCGTGATGCGATGGTTCCAGATCATGTTGGCATCCGAGGTGATCGCTTCTGCAGCCATCCGCCGCTATCGAAGCGGCACAAACGGATGCAACTCATTCTTGCATAAATTAGCGTATCGAAAATTAGTAGACAAGAGAGGACCGCAACGACAGAAACAGTTCGGCTGTGGAGGAAACGCGGCCGGGGGAGGCTTGGCACCCGCATCGATGCGGGGCTGGGGCATGGTCAAGCCATCTGCGGCGTGACGACTGACGTGACAGGGCGCTGGAAATCACTGCGCCGCGCCTGATAGCGCGACCGTCTCATCTGGACAGAAACATAATTCCCCGCGATCTTATTTCTAATGGGCATCGCATGAAACTCGATTCATGCGATGCCCATCAGTTCTTTGTTTTGCGTGTTGTTATCCCGGAACCGCCGCACGTCCGGGCGACGGGCATTAATGCGGTCGAAGCTTTTTGGTCGCGATCAGCATGACGAGATCTTCGGAGGCGTCCGCGAGCTCCAATGCCAATTCCGCAGCCGACCATCCCCGTTTCTGCAAACCGACGAGCATTTCCACCATCGCGACTTCGACCTCTCGTCTGCAGTTCGAAATCGGCTTCAATTCGATATGTTTCTCATCACATGCAGTGGTCATCTCAGCCTCCGTTCTGCCACAGCAAAGGGCAGCGTCGCAAAAATTCGCCAGTGGGTGGATATGGTAAGGGTTGCGTGCAAGCCTCGGCCTATTACGCATCGACACAGGCGGCCTCGGCCTGCGCGCAACCCTTCGCGCCCTTATTTGCCGATGTCCGGCCTCAGGAGCGTCTCGCATGAAGGTGAGCAGGGGAAGCCCACACGACCGGCGATAGGGATTTTCCCTGACGCCTGTGGGTTGTGTGGAGAGGAATTCCTGCCGTAAGCCGATGCTCGCGCAAAGCGCGCAGGAATATTGCCCCGATAGGTCACGACCTATCCTCCTCTGCTTGCATATTTTGTTCTGATTTATGTCGTTTCACGTTGAAAGTGCTTTGCACCGGCAAGTGACTGTCTGGGTTTTCCGACCGTCCTTCGGAATTAACCATTGCTTATTTAGATACAGGAACAGGACGCAATTGTCGTTATCGCCGCATCCCGAAAATTATCGGTCCGTCCATTTCTGCTCGCAGGAGAATATGATAATCAGCTTATACACGTAGAGCTTCAGTCGATTCGGCCGATCGGACGGGTTGCGCCGACGCGTCAGCCGGCAAAACGATTGCTTGCTTCAGTTTCAACAGCCCGGATCGGCTTATGCGCTGGAGGAATTGCATGGTTACGGAGTCTGGAGACGACCCCGCTGCTGGACGGGAATGGCCGGCCCATTTGGAGCGGCGGCGCTGGCCGCGCGAACCGTCCCCGCAGAAAGAACATCGGGCGGACGTTCCGCCGCCACTGGTGCCCTTGCGATTTTCAACGCGGGATCTGCCGCCGAAAGAACAGTTCCAGTCCTGGCGATCGCACATGGCGCCGCTTATCGATGTTCATCTGCCGGACGGAAAATCAGAGGAAGACGGCTTTCTTGCGGAACAGACCGGTTGGCAGCTCGGCGATCTCCTCATCGTCCAGCAGCGCGCACAGGCATGCAGCTATATTCGCGATCAGGCCATGCTGCGATCAAGCCCAATCGATCACTGGAACGTCGGCGTGCTTCGCAGCGGCCGGGCCTGGACCGAAGCCAATCGCCATGTCACGGAGACCGGCCCGGGTGAGATATTTTTCAGGTCTCTTGGTTATCCCTACCGCGGACGGATGACCGATTCAGCCGCCGTGCTCGTCTTCCTGCCCTATGAGTTGTTGACCCGTGACGCGCCTCTTCTGCAGAACGCCCACAACATCGCTCTCTCCGGTAGCCTGGCCGAGTTGCTCGTCAGCTATATCGATGGCCTGGAAGCGAACCTCAGCAATTTGACGGTGGAGGAGATGCCGCGGATCGTCCGGACGATCGGCGATATGGTCATTGCATGCGCTGCCTCGTCCGCCAGTTTGGATCGCGGGCAGGAGCAGACCAATATGGGGCTGATGGAGCGGGCGCATCGCTATATTCACCTCAATCTTCATTCAGACAGTCTGACGCCCGACGTCATGTGCCGGGCGCTTGGTATTTCGCGGACGCGGCTCTACCAATTGTTCGAAACGAGCGGGGGCGTCTTCAACTACATTCGCAAACGTCGATTGCTGCAGGCCTATGCGGATCTTACCAACCCGACCGACAACAGGCCGATCTCGGAAATTGCCGAGGCCGCCGGCTTCGACGTTGCCGCCAATTTCACGCGCGCCTTCAGCCATGAATTCGGGCTCAGCCCGCGTGAAGTCCGAAAGACCGGAGCAACGGAGCGCCCGGCTATCTCCGCACCACGTTCCATGCAACGGTTTGGGGCAACGATCGGCGATTGGCTGACACCCGCAGGTTGATGCGGTATATGTCGAAGCTTTCCCGAACAACCACGCAAATTTCACCCGCCCTTTGGCGGTCAAACCTTTCGATTTAGGTGACGACATTCGGAAGCGCTTCACCTTGAAGCGCCCGTCGCGCTCTTTCGACGGCCTGTTCTTGCAAAGCATCCAGCGACATATTGGATCGCCAGGCTACGTGCGGCGTGAAGACAGTGTTTGGTGCTTGACGAAGCGGATGATCGGCGCGGAGTGGCTCCTGAGCAAATGTATCGAGACCCGCGCCGGCAATCGAGCCTTCGATGAGAGCGGCAGCCAATGCATCCTCGTCGATCAATCCGCCGCGCGAAACATTTACAATGACGGCGTTTCGCCGCATGCGCCCGAGCACCTCGGCGGAGATCATGTGATGGGTCTCGGCACTCAGCGGTAAATGCAGCGTCACAACGTCCGATTCTTCCAAGACTTGCTTCAACGTCGCAGACGGCACCTCGGAGAAAGGCGCGATCGGATCGAAAGCATGCACCTTCGCTCCTATCGCTGACCACCATCGGGCTACCAGCTGTCCGATGCGGCCCATCCCGACCACGCCGACCTCCAAGCGCGAAAGTTTCGGAGTATCCAGACCAATAACCCCGGCCCATTCCCCGGATTGAATGGCGAACTGCCCTTGTGGGATCCGTCGCGCCAAGCTCAAACCCATCGCAAGCGCGTGCGAAGCGACCTCTTCGGAGGCCGTATCCGGCACGATTGTCACGGGCACGCCGATCTGTTTTGCTGCTGCGACATCGATGTTGTCGTAGCCGACGCCATAACGGACGACGGCCCTGCAGCGTCGCAAAAGCCCGAACTCAGCAGCTGTCATCTTCGCATAGGGCGTTACCATGACGACCTCGGCATCGGCCATCCGGCTCGAAAAGCTGGCCTGATCGGTTGCGACGACCAAGTCCATTCCGAATGTCTCGGCCAGCGCGCGTTCCCGGTTAAGATTGGGGAAGCGGTGAGGGGCGACCAGAATGATCCCGGGCTCGGTTGACGATGTCATTATTTTCTCCTCCGAATATTGCTCAGCAAGAAGGCGATCGAATGCGCTCGCGCATTCGACATGCTCGTCCTCCGTTGTTGGCGGGTTATTGTCGGTGCTCGGATCGCGACTAAGCAATCGTGTCGAGATCGATCAGTTCAATCTTGTAACCATCAGGATCCTCGACGAACGCAATGACTGCGGTGCCGTGCTTCATGGGACCGGCCGGACGTGGAATCCGGGCGCCGTTTGCTTCCAGCTCCTTGCAGATCTGATAGATATCCCGCACGCCGAGGGCAATGTGGCCGTAACCCTCGCCAAGTTCGTAGGGCCTATCCTGATCCCAATTATATGTGAGCTCCAAAACGGCATTGGACTCCTCCGGACCGTAGCCGATGAAAACGAGGGTGAATCTTCCCTCGGGGAAGTCCATTTTTCTCAAAACCTCCATTCCCAGCAAGCGCGTGTAAAAATCGATGGACCTATCCAAGTCCTTGACGCGCAGCATCGTGTGAAGAAGGCGAAATTTCGGCTCACTCATCAGTATCATCCCTCTGGCGTTCAGCCTCGTAGCCCGGCGCCGGATTGCTCCGGCGTGCTTGAATATAAAGACGGCACATTTCCGCGTTGCTTTCAGCGGCTCCCTTGACGCGTCGCAAGGTGCGTAAATGCGCGGGGTAGTCGGCAGCCTCGATGGGAGCGCCGTCGACAGTAATGAAGGCTGGTGCTTTGGGATCGCTCCCGCCCTTTTCGTGACGTCGTAACGTCAGATAGCGGATCGCCGCCCCTCGAATTTCGCTCCCGCCATGCTGGGCGAAGGCCTGCAATTCCTCCATTGTCGTGGCAAGCGCCGCTGCGGCGCCGCGTTCAGCGGCCATGGCACGCAACACACTTTCCTGCCGACCAAGGAAAGCGCGTTCCTGGAAGTTGCGGCGAAGCTCGGCGAGATCGGTTTTCGCTTCACCGGAAAACACCGAGGAAAACGCGGCACCGTCGGCAACGCCGCGGTTGATCTTGCCCGCCGCGAAATGATCGACGAGGCGCACCCGCGCCGTTTCGATGCCTGGCACCTGCTCGACCGCGAGCCGCATGTCAGCTGCCATCAAGAATGCAAAATTTGCTGAGCACCAGAACGTCGGCAACCGAAAAACGATGTCAGCTCTGCCCGCTTCGACGCGCACGGATTCGATAAATCCCATCGCGGCAACGGATTCGTCGAGTTCCGGGTCCATGACGGTGTCGAGTGCCGCCGCAACAGCGTCAAGCTCAGCCCTTGGGCCGCAAAGATCGCGTGACGTGGAATGATCAACGGCCTGCATTGCTTCTGTCGCCTGTCAGTATCATTGTTTCCTGGCTCAACGAAGGGGGCTTGGCAGCCTGCAATCAGCCGGGACCTCGAGACCGTAAAGATTTGCGGCATTGAGACCCAGAATCTTGCGTTTGACGTCGAGAGTGAGCGGGGTGCCGGCCTCCTTCGCCAGGTCCTCCGGAAATTCGTAGGCCATGAAATGCTCAATGATCCATTTCGGGCTCATGATCCCGTAGTCCGATCCGAACAAAATCCGGTCGGGTCCCAGAAAGTAGAGAAGATCCGATAGCATCTGGCCGAAATATTTCGGACGCGCGTAGACGAACGAGGTAATGAGCGCGAGCCCGCCCATGACGTTCGGTTCCTGAGCGGCGATCCAGCAGAAATCGTCGATGCGCGGCATGCCGCAATGATCGACGACGAAAGTCAGATCAGGGAAGGCGGTGGCAATATGATCGACATCCCGGACGTCGAATGCATCGAGATTAAGCGGATGTGTCGTTGGCCCCTTGTGAACATGGATGATTTTCACACCAAGCTCGCGACACTTTTCCAGGTAGGGAACCACGAAGTCGTCTCGCAGCGTATAGCCCTTGGAGACGCCATTCCACTCGCCGGTGTATAGCTTGACACCTTTGAATCCGTATTTGCTGTGATCGGCCTCCAAGCGCTCCAGCCCGCGAGGGCCATTGCGCGGATCGCAACGGCCATTCAGGACCACTTTGTCAGGATAGGCGCGTTTGAATGCAGCGCATTGCTCTGTCGTGTTAAATCCTTCGATGTAGAAGTCGTAGAGATCGACCGGCAGCATGATTGCGGCATCAACATAACCGTCGACAAACAGATCCTTGGCTGCTCCGTCCACGCCGTAATGGCAGAAACGGTCAAAGTCCCACCGCTCGTCTGGAGGCGTTGAGCCGACATGGGCGCCCCAGAAGCTTTCGATAAAAGCCAGCCCATAACGGTTGCGCCGATTTTGCTCCCGAGCGTCCCAAAGATGAATGTGCCCATCGACGATGAAAATTTTCTCGCCGTTCGGTGTAACAAACATTCGGTCCTCCTCGGGTTATGCCATGCATTTTCATGTTCGAAGGCCGGAACCGGCAGTCGCCACCTTGCGCTGTCGCATAAGACAAAATGACACCGGTGGCATCTGCTCTCCACTTCGACTTCTTAAGTCAACATCATGATCCCACTTTGTGTCAAGTGGATCATGTGATCCAGATTGACGTTTGTTGATACAGAACGCCGCAATGCGTCGAGGTGAAATGAAGCAGCGCCGCCTGGCAGCTCGAGTGCCTGCCTGAGCTCTGCTTGGTTTTGTCTCCGGACCCGCCTGCGTCGATATCCCGTCTCCGAATTCCCGATGACCCGTTGCTCCGGCAGCGAAAATAAATTCCTATAGGATCATATGATCCAATTGACAAATTATAGGATCATGGTGTTCACTGCTGCTCAGAAAGCGCCAAGCGGAGGAGATAGAGCGGTGAGACATAGCGAAAATTGTGCGGAAACCGCATCCGGCAACCGATCCGAAGCCGCGTTTTTACGAGAACGTAAAGTGGTTCCGGGCGGATCGATGCGCGCAGCCTCGTGGTTTCAGCCGCACCCGCCCTATGCTGCGAAGGGCGAGGGTTGCTGGGTCATCGATGTGGATGGAAGGCGGCTTCTCGATTGCGCCAATAATTTCTTTTCGCTGATTCACGGTCATGCGTTCGAGCCGGTCCTGGAAGCAGTTCGCGGCGCGATGTCCAAGGGGACTGCATTTGGAATGCCGACTGAAAGCGAAATTCTGCTTGCCGAAGCCCTGGCGGAAAGAAGTCCGCGACTGGAACAGACCCGCTTCTGCAATTCCGGAACGGAGGCAGTGCTCGCTGCGATCAAAGGCGCGCGCGGACTAACGGGACGCGAGAAAATTGCCAAGTTCGAAGGCTGCTATCACGGGGCCTATGACTGGATTGAGGTCAGCCTTGATCCGACACCCGCCAATTGGAACGACGAGGCCGGCAATCCCGCATCGGTGCGATGCAACGCCGGAACGCCGGATTCCGTATTGCGCGAGACTGTCGTTCTTCCTTATGACGATCCGCAGCGTTGTGCAGATATCTTGCTTCGCGAAGGTCCGTCGCTGGCGGCGGTTATCGTCGATCCGCACGCCTCGCGCGCCGGCGCGGTGCCAATGTCGAGGGAAACCGCTGCCGTCGTCCAGCAAGCCTGCCGTAAGCACGGGATTGTCCTCATCGCCGACGAAGTTATCAGCTTCCGGCTTTCCTTCGAGGGAGCATCGCCCCTGTTCGGCCTGGAGCCGGATCTGGTGACGACGGCTAAAATCATCGGCGGAGGCCTGCCGATCGGAGCGGTTTCCGGCTCTCGCGATCGCATGTCCGTGTTCGATCATTCCGCCGGCAAGCCGATCGTATCCATGGGGGGAACCTTTAGTGCGAACCCCCTGAGCATGGCCGCAGGTCTTGCCTCTCTCACGCATTATTCCCGCGCCGCCGTCGAGCGGCTCAACACCTTGGGCGACAGACTTCGCCAGCGCGTGCGGGCTGGATTTGCAAGTTCGGGAGCGGAAGCGTCGATAACGGGGATGGGGTCGCTGTTCCGGCTCCATGTCGGGCGGCACGAGGTCACTGGTTATCGCAGTGCATACGCCAACGCCGACACCGCCAAGCTCATTCGCCGCGTTCAGCTCGCAATGCTCGATGAGAACATCCTTCTCACGCCCAACTGCTCGGGCGCCCTGTCAACACCCATGACGGAAACAGAGGTTGATCTGATTGCCGACAAGCTGGTCGGCGTTGTGTCGAAGGGCATCGGCGAAAACTCAGCCCCGGGCTAAGTGATTTGATGACGGTCGGCGTTTCAGCCTGAGACTGGCGGCATGCCGTCGCAGAAACAACCAAAATGGGAACCGTGGATGTTAGTTGCACCTTACCGCGTTGGAGTTGATATCGGTGGCACGTTCACCGATCTTGTCATGGTTGATGCCAAGGGCGCCGTGCGAGCGTTCAAGGCTCCATCCGTGCCGGCCGACCCGACTGACGGCGTGTTGTCTGCTGTGCGGCTTGCGGCAGAGTCGCTGGGAACCGGCATAGAAACGTTCCTGGCCGATACCGAACTTTTCGTGCACGGCTCGACCATTGCCACAAATACCCTTCTCGAAAAGACGGGCGCGAAAGTCGGACTGCTCGTAACCAATGGCTTCCGAGATTCGCTCGAAATCCGGCGCTCGATCCGGGAGAACGTATGGGATCATCGTCATCCCTTTCCGGAGGTCCTCGTGCCGAGGTACCTGCGTCTGCCGGTCGTCGGACGAATGGAGCATGACGGAACCGTGCGGACCCCGTTCGATCCCGCTTCGGTTGCCGCGGCCGCGCGGATCTTTGCCGAGGAGGGGGTCGAGGCAGTGGCGATCTGTTTTCTGCACTCCTATGCCAATCCGTCCCACGAACGGGCAGCCAAGGCCGAGCTTAAGAAGCTGCTTCCGGAGGTCTGGGTCACCGCTTCTTCAGAAATCGCGCCGACCATCGGCGAGTATGAACGAACGTCGACCACCGTCGTCAACGCCTATGTCGCCTGCAAAGTGGTGCCCTATCTCGAGAGCCTGGCGACCAGGCTCGCAGCGTTGGGCCTGCCGCGCAAGCTTTTGATGATCCAGTCGAACGGAGGTGCAATCTCGATAGACGAGATTGGCCACACCCCGGCGAGCCTGGTGCTTTCCGGACCCGCCGCCGGTGTCGGATCGCTGAAATTTTTCGGGCAGGACACCGGCTCCGATCATCTGATCTCCATCGAGGTCGGGGGTACGAGTTGCGACGTCACCTTGATGCAACACGGCGCGGTCACGATGACGGACCAGATCGTGGTTGACGGTTATCATCTCAACATCCCTGCGGTTGACATCCACACAGTGGGCGCTGGCGGCGGTACGATCGCGTCTGTCGATGGCGCCGGCCTTCTCAAAGCCGGCCCCGAAGGCGCGGGCTCGACACCAGGGCCTGCATGTTATGGCCGTGGCGGCCGACGGCCAACCGTCACCGATGCCCAACTCGTTCTTGGTCGACTGAAACCTGGCCCCTATGCGGGCGGCGCGATTACGCTCAATTTGGAAAAAGCCGTCGAAGCGATCGATGATCATGTCGCCAAACCTCTCGGCCTCTCGGTCGCGGACGCGGCAGCCGGAATCATCCAGCTCGTTGAGCAGAACATCCTCCATGCTGTGGAACAGGCGTCCCTCGAGAAGGGCTTCAACCCGAGAACGTTCACGCTTGTCGCCGCCGGAGGCGCCGGGCCGCTGCATGGCCCATCGACGGCTCGACTGCTCGGCAGCTCCAGCCTTTACGTCCCCCGTCTTGCCGGCGTCTTCTGTGCATTCGGAATGTGTAATTCCGACCTCCGTCATGACTATGTGCGAAGCTGGCTCCATGGCCTCGACAATGCTGCGGACTCTGGTTCCGCGGAGTTGGAGGCGGCTTTTACAGAAATGCAAACCGAGGCGAGCGAAGTTCTGCAACGAGAAGGATTTACAGGGAGCAGGGCGGCCCTGGAGCGAGCCTATGACTTGCGGTATTTTGGACAGCAGTGGACCATTCCGGTCGAATGCGCCTCGACCGATGCCACTGTCATCAGAAAGGCGTTCGAGCAGATTTACCAGCGCCTCTTCGGCTACGTACAACCCGCCGGCGATATCGAGATCGTTAACCTTCGATTGGCGGCTATAGGCAAATTGGATCCCCTCCAGGTCGCCGCGGCGGCGAGTGACATTTCCAATCCGCAGCCCCACTCCCGTCGATCGGTGTGGATCGACCGGCGCTCCGGATTCGTCGATACGCCGGTCTATGACGGCACGAAACTCGTCCCGCGCCAGACACTCGTTGGGCCGGCAGTCATCGAGGAAGCCACGACGACGCTGTTCATAGGTGACGGGGATCGCCTGACAATGACCGATGCCAGCAACTATCACGTGAAGATAGCGCCGGGCGGGATAGCATGACCGTTTTTCCCGAGCGGTGGCGAGATCCCGCCAGGGCAACCCCCAAGGCACGGCGCCATCCAACCGTCAGCCAGGCAGGTTTTCCCGATTTTAGATGTGATGGAGCCCAATCATGAGCACTTCCTCGTCTTTCGACTTCGATCCGGTTCTGATCGCAATCCTGCAGCGGCAGCTGGACCATATCAGCCTGCAGATGGGAACGATCATGACGCGCACAGCGCGCAGTCCGATCTTCAGTCAGAGCCACGATTTCTCATGCTTTTTGAGCAATGCCAGCGGCGAGACCATCGCTCAGGCGGATGGGCTGCCGATTCATTCCGGCAGCGGCGGGTTTGCAGTCAGGGCGGTTCTGCGGGATTTTGCCGGGCGCATCGACCCCGAAGACGTCTTCCTGTTGAGCGATCCTTATGCCGCGGGCGGTAACCATCTGCCCGACTGGACGCTCATCCGGCCAGTTTTCGTCTCGGGCGAACTGATCGGATTTTGTAGCAACCGCGCGCATCAATCCGATATTGGCGGCGGCGCGGCTGGAACATACAATGCGAAGGCCACCGAGATTTTCCACGAGGGAATTCGCCTACCCGTTCTTAAACTGATCGAGAAGGGTACGCTCCGTGACGATCTGTGGCGGTTGCTGCTTTTGAATTCGCGTTGCCCGGATCTGCTGGAGGGCGACCTCGGTGCGATGATCGGTTCCACGCGTATCGGCGCTCAACGTCTGGCCGATGTCGTCGAACAGCTTGGAGTGGAGAAGGGCAATGCCTATCTCACGGCACTTCTGGATTACGGCGAACGACGCATGCGTCAGGCGATTTCGGAGCTTCCGAACGGAGTCTGGGAGGCTTCGGATGTAAGTGATACCGACTGTTTCGATCTGGTTGATATTGAAACGCGTGTAAAGCTGACGGTCGAGGGAGACACGATTAGCTTCGATTTCACCGGGACCTCTCCTCAAATAAAAGGCTTTAAAAACAGCGGGATAGCGAATACGCACTCGGCTGTTTACTGTGCGCTGTCGGCTTTCCTCGACCCGGCAATTCCTCATAACGAGGGCGTCTACCGCTGCGTCAGGATCATTGCGCCGGAGGGTACTGTGGTCAACGCTTTGCCACCGGCGCCGATGACGATGAACACCGTCTATCCGGCGATCGACATCATGAACGCGTGCTGGCGGGCTCTGGCGCAGGCCGACCCGGAACGAGCTTGCGCGGGCTGGGGCAAGTCGGTGTTCGGGATATCGTCCGGCTCCAAGCCCGCCGGCGGCGTCTTTGTCCTCTATCATTGGCATGGTAGCTCAGGGGGCGGCGCAGTCAAAGGAAGGGACGGCTTTCCGACGACGAGCCATCAGATGACGCTTGGCGGCATGTTCATTCCGAATGTCGAAACTTACGAGCAATCCTACCCGATCCGCGTGCATCGGTATGAGATGCGCAGGGACACCGGCGGCGCCGGACAGTATCGCGGCGGTACCGGTGTGGACTATGTCGTCGACGTCCTTGTTGGCGGCGAGCACCTGCTGCGCGGGGAGGGCGCCCGCAAACAGACCGGGGCCGGCGTCAATGGGGGGCATTGGGGTGCGAAAGGGTCGATCCAGGCCTATGATCTCGAGACCCGCGAAGCCCTGCCTTGTCCGCCATATGGGGTGGAGCAGGTCAAACCCTTCCATCTTGTCATCGAAGCCTCCGCAGGCGGGGGCTGGGGGCATCCGCATGAGCGACAGGCAGAAGCGGTGCTTCGCGATGTGCGCGACGGGGTGGTTTCGCCTGAATCAGCGTTGAACATCTACGGTATCGAAGTCTCTGCAGACGGCAAGTCGATCCTTTCATCCAAAGCGAGGAGCGCCGGGCGCACTGCCGCCCAGCGTTGATCAAGATAACATCTCGCTTCATCGCGGCGAACGTCCCCCAGAGCCTGTGCCCGGGTCCGTCGATGAGCGTCAGCAATATGGTCACACAACGTTACGGAGGTTCAGTTGGCTAAACGCGCAAAGGAAATTCTTCACGATTATCACCAGGCTTGGTCCAGCGGCGATGTGGAAGCGGGATGCAGCTTTTACGCCGAGAGCCTGGTCGTCCATATGGGAGGATCGCACCCGGTACTTTCCGGCGACTTTCACGGTGCGAAAGGCTTCATAGAAGGCTGGGTGAACAAGGTCGCCGCGTACACCGACCGGTGGGTGGTCGGTGGCGAAGCCGGAGCCGACGAGCTCATTGCCGAATCCGACGAAGCCATCCTCATCATGGTTCATGAGATCTGGACGCGCGGCGAGCAACAGGTGCGCACCGACCGGCTTGCCGCCTATCGGTTCGAAAACGAGAAGATCGTCGAATGCTGGTTCTGTGACATGCGCCAGGCTGAAGTGGATCGGTTCTTTGAGGGTATCCGCTGACGGTGCTGGTCGATTGAGCGGTCAGAACATACGCGGCTGCGTGCCGGAATAGGAGAGGGGAATTCATGCCCGACTATATCGTCGTAGGTGGAGGATCTGCCGGATGCGCCATAGCGGGGCGTCTCAGCGAAGATCCAGCCGTGTCGGTAACATTGTTTGAAGCGGGCCCACGAGACAGCAGTATGTGGATACGGTTCCCCGTAACCTTCTACAAGTCCTTCAAGAGTTCATTGCTGCAATGGTACAAGATTGAAACGCTGAAGCACCAGAATGGTCTTGAGACTCAGGTCGGCCAGGCGCGTGTTTTGGGAGGAGGCAGTTCCCTTAACGCGATGATTTACATTCGCGGCGCCCCCGAAGATTACGATCGGTGGGCAGCTCATGGTGCCGATGGCTGGAGCTACAAAGACGTTCTGCCATACTTCCGGAAGGCGGAAAACAACGAGGTATTTTCCAACGAAGCCCATGGACAAGACGGCCCTCTGAGTGTTTCCAACCAGCAGCATACGCTCCCCTTGACCAAGGCCTGGGTCAAGGCATGCCAAGAGGCAGGTATTCCCTTCAACCCGGACTTCAATTCCGGAGAGCAGAAAGGCGCCGGTTTCTACCAGCTCACCACCAGAGACGGTCGCCGGTGTAGTTCTGCGGCGGCCTATCTCCAGGCGGCGCGAAATCGGCAGAACCTGAAGATCCTGACCGACAAGCCGGTCACCAGAATTCTCGTCGAAGCCGGACGCGCCGTTGGCGTTGAATATCTTGAGAACGGGCGCTTGACGACGCTCCGTGCCGACCGCGAAGTCGTTGTTTCGTCTGGTGCGATCGGGTCGCCACGATTGCTGATGCTATCGGGGATCGGGCCGGCGAAGGAATTGCGGAGCGCCGGCGTCGACGTGGTGCACGATCTTCCAGGCGTCGGGCAGAACCTGCAAGACCACACGGATTGCTTCCTGATCTACAATCTGAAATCCGACAGCAGCTATGACAAATACAAGAAACTGCGTTGGCAACTTGCCGCAGCCGCTCAGTATGGCCTCTTTGGAACAGGCCCCATCACGTCCAACATCTGCGAAGGCGGAGCATTTTGGTGGGGCGATCGACGCGACCCAGTCCCGGATCTGCAATATCATTTTTTTGCCGGCGCCGGTATCGAAGAAGGCGTCGAAACGACAGCCAGCGGCAATGGCTGCACGTTGAATGTCTATGTATGCCGGCCGGAATCGAGGGGCAAAATAGCGCTCCGCTCGGCCGACCCGACCGTCCCGCCCCTCGTCGATCCCAATTACCTCAGCCACCCTTACGACGTGGACCGTCTCATCGACGGCGTCCGGCTGGGACAGGAGATCATGTCGAAACCGTCAATGCAGAAATATGTTCGTGCTGGGCATTTGCCGGAAAAGCCGCTGACGGCTCGCGCAGACCTTGAGGCCTTTGTCAGAAAATATACGCAGGGCGCGTACCACTTGAGCGGCGCTTGCAAGATCGGCACCGACGAGATGGCGGTCGTCGACCCTCAGCTTCGTGTACGAGGTATCGATGGTCTGCGCGTTGCCGATACCTCGGTGATGCCGTTCGTCACCTCCGGCAATCTCAACGCTCCCGCAATCATGATCGGGGAGCGAGCCGCCGATTTCCTCAAAGGCAATAGGATCTGAGAACCGGAGCAGATCGTTCGGTCTGCGGGCGGCGTCCCCCCTTTGCGCACTTAACCGATTGAACATTGAAAGGGCAGCATATGAAACTTGTATCCTACTATGCCGGCGTCACGACCAGGGCAGGCGTCGTGCTCGATGCGAAAGTGTACGATGTAGAAATGTTGCTGAGCGGCTTTGCCGTCAGGCCCTCCCGAAGCTCTTCGCTCCGAGAGGTTCTAAGCGAGCACGGTGGCGGGCTGGCAGCATTGGCCGCGCGCCTGACGGCGGCGGCCAAAGACAATATGAAGGCGGAGATTGGACCACTGGAATCCGTGCGTCTAGCACCACCGATCACAGACCCGGCAAAGGTGTTGTGCATCGGCCTCAACTATAATGACCACGTCGCAGAAACAGGTCGCGCATTACCGTCTCATCCCGACGTTTTTGCAAAGTTTGCCAGCACGCTGATCGGTCCGAACGAAGACATCCGGTGCTCTCACGTTACGCAAAATCTCGATTTCGAAGGCGAACTGGCAGTCGTGATCGGTCGTGAATGCCGCGCGGTCGCGCCGGATCAGGCGCTTGGCTACATCGCCGGGGTAACGGTACTCAACGACATTACCGCCAGGGACTTGCAGTATCGGGGAACGCAGTGGCTCGCCGGCAAGGCTGTCGATGGATCTACGCCCTGCGGACCGGCAATCGTCACCCTCGACGAGATTGGCGACGTTCAGGATTTGGACATAAAGACAAGGGTCAATGGTGTCGAGGTCCAGTCCTCGAATACACGCTATATGATTTTTCCCATTCGCGAATTGATTTCTTACATCTCGTTTTTTCTGACCCTGTCGCCCGGCGACATCATCACGACCGGCACGCCGCAAGGCATTGGCGCCAAACGTCAGCCGCCTCTGTGGCTGAAGCCCGGCGATGTCGTGGAGGTTGAGCTTCAACAAGTTGGGGGACTGCGCAACCGCGTCCAATAATGTCAGGCGATCCGCGCGTCCGGCTACCGTCTGTCTCTCGGCCGGACGCCTATTCGGAATGCCCGTCCGCGGCCGAATTTGTCCGCCGGGCCTTTGGCGTACGCTGCCGTTTGCCATCCGGGCTGGAGAGAAGGTACTCACCGGAATTTACGAGGAACCGCTCATTTTCACGGATTCGATGCTGCGCCGCGTCGCCCAGTTTGATGATCGTCAAAGCCGCCAGAGCATTGGCGATCGCAATCGCGCCCAGCGCGGATTCCGGGAAGGCGCGTCCAGAGGACTGTGCCACGAAATGCAGCGGACCGGCAAATTTGCTGATCGGCGCCGCGAAACTGTCGGTGATAGCGATCACCCTCGCTCCCATATGGGACGCCTTCTCAGTCAGCCGATGCACGAGCCGGTTAAACGGTGCGAAAGTGACCGCAACGAAGGCATCGCCAGGGTGAATGTCATCCAGGGCGCCTTCCGGGGCTCCCCCTGGAGTGTCCAGCAGAACAATGTTCGGCCGTGCCTTTTGCAGCGTGTAGGCGAGCGTGAAAGCGGGGGTAAAGGCAGTCCGCCGGCCCATGACATATATTTTTGGCGCCTTCGCCAAAATTTCGATCGCAGCTTCAAGTTGTTCTTCCGACAAGTGGAGCCTCGCCTGACCGACGATGGCTTGCTCGGTCGCGAAGAACGAATCCACAAAGGTCATAAGACTGGGAGTTTTTCCGCTTTCAGAGATCAGAGTCTGAGCGCTCAACTCATTGCGTTTGATGGATTGGCGGTCTCGCAAATGCCGTTCCGTCGTGTCGATGAATTGCTGCCGGAATTCGCTGTAACCGGCAAATCCCAGCCTCTGGGCCAATCGCACCAGGCTGACCGGCTGCACTTCCGCACGCCGCGCAACCTCCCTCATTGTATAAAAAGGGATTTCTTCAGCATTGTTGATCACGTAATGGGCGGCTTCAACCGTTTGTCCGGAGAGCTCTACGCAGATGTTTTTGATCCGTTCGATCAGGTCTAGTCTCGTCATTGGTCGCTCTGGATTCGTTGATGCAGGCCCTTGGTGCCGGATGGTTCGCGGCAGCACCCGGTTTTCAGCCTGATTGCCATACTTTGAGTCATATCGGCAAGTTTGTTAGCCATCCCGTTCCATGATGGTGCCTTCCCGGAAATGGTTGTGGGCGAGATCGTTCATTCGACGCGCTATTCAATTCGATACTCCATATTTAGTTGGGCGACGCGAGCGATTTCTTTGCCGGGCAAAAAGTAACCGGGCACCGTCGTCGCATGTTTTTGAACTCTGCCAACATTAATTTGTAGCCTGGATCACATGATCCACTTGACAATAAGTTGGATCATAGTGTTCACTCTTGTCAACCAAAAGAAATCAGGGTGAACGAGCCGGCTCAGGCAAGGGCCATGTCGGTTCAGCAGAAATACTCAGGAACATTGGTTCGAGAGCGCTTGCTCGTCGGACAAAGGTTGGGCTGCGCGACAATATCGGCAAGCCTTAAGGAGAAGCCATGACTGCCGTAAGCCTGAGAGACGTGTGGAAGCAATTTGGCACTTACACGGCAATCGAGGATCTCAACCTGGATATCAAGGACGGAGAATTCATGGTCTTCGTCGGGCCGTCCGGTTGCGGAAAGACAACAACCCTGAGAATGCTCGCCGGCCTTGAGACTCCGACCTACGGTCGGATCCTTCTGGGTGAGGAGGACGTCACGCTGACCCCACCGGGACGGCGAAACGTGTCCATGGTCTTTCAAAGCTACGCGCTTTATCCGCATATGACGGTGCGGCAGAATTTGTCCTTCGGTCCGGAGATCCGGGGCGAGGCGAAAGCCGAGATCGCCGGCGGAATTGACCGCGTGGCGAGGCTCGTCGGTCTGCAATCGCTCTTGAACCGTTATCCAAGCGAGCTTTCCGGCGGCCAACGCCAGCGCGTCGCGCTGGCGCGCTCGATGATCCGTCATCCGCGCATTTTTCTTCTCGACGAGCCGCTGTCGAATTTGGACGCCAGTCTGCGAACGCATATGCGTACGGAAATCGCAGAACTGCAGCGTCAACTGGGGGTTACGGCGGTCTACGTCACTCACGACCAAGTCGAAGCAATGACGATGGGTCACCGCATAGCCGTGTTTGACCAGGGCCGCATTCTTCAGGTTGCAACGCCTTCCGAACTTTATCGGGCGCCGGCAAACAAAGTCGTCGGAATGTTTATCGGCTCCCCGCGCATGAATATTTTGCCGGCCAGTTTGGCGCGGGCCGGCGACATGGTCAGGGTTCGCTGCTTCAACATATCCTTCGTTGTCGAAGGCCGCCATTTTGTCAAAGACCCCCTCCCGGAGAATGTCGAACTCGGGATCCGGCCGGACGAAATTCAGTGGGTGAAGGACGCACCTTCAAGGTGCACCGAGACAATCACCGGCATCGTGACGTCTCTCGAAACTACCGGATCGGACACGTTCGTTCTGGTCGATGTCGAAGGCAGCGAAATTAATGCGAAATTCCCAAGCTTTGCGCCGGTAAGGCGCGGAGACGCCGTCGATTTGGTCTTCGATCCGCTCAACCTCCATTTCTTCGATGGGGAAACGGGAGCGAGTTTAAAGGGCAACGCGGCCAACCAAAACTAATCGGAACACTTGCTCAACTGGGAGTCAGAATATGTCGATCTACAGAACGAAGTGCCTGTCCCGCGATATTCAAGACCGTGCTGTCCAAAAAATGGCCTGTGATAGGCAAGGGCCGAAAGACCGCGCGCTGCTCTCCTCCACCGGCCTTGGCAGGGGCTTGCGAAAGCTTGCGGTTGCTGCGCTGCTCGTCGCGGCAGGATTTGCAGCTGTCCCGGCGGGTCATGCAGAGGCGGCAACGGTCAAGGTGGCGTTCAGCCTGAATTGGACATTCGCCGATCCGAAACTTGCCCAGAAGTGGTTCGGCAACGTCAAATCGCAATTCGAGGCTGCTCATCCGGGCGATACGATGGAACTGATACCGGTGCCCGGCACCTATGACGACTACATCACCAAACTCAGCCTTCTCTACAATTCGCCAGACACCAAACCGGACATCGTGCAATATTTCGACATCAATGTCGGTCAGTTTGCCGGGAGCGATCTGCTCTCGCCCCTCGATGATAAAGTCGCCGGTGCATCCTGGTGGCAGGACACGCCGGATGCGGTCAAGGAATCTGGAAAATACGATGGCAAGGTCTATTCCGTGGCGCAGGGGATCAATACCTATGGAATCCTTTTCGACCGGACACTGACGGAGAAGGCCGGACTTGCGAAAGGCTGGAAGCCGCAAAGCTGGAACGACATTCTTGATGCCGCCCGCGCAATCAAAAAGACGTCGCCGGAGGCCTCGCC
Source organism: Rhizobium sp. N122 (assembly GCF_002211295.1). NCBI lineage: Bacteria > Pseudomonadati > Pseudomonadota > Alphaproteobacteria > Hyphomicrobiales > Rhizobiaceae > Rhizobium > Rhizobium sp. N122. The sequence goes on from NZ_LOKU01000017.1 coordinate 61,349, forward strand.
GCTCTATGTCATCACCGGGACGGCACAAGGCACGTTCGGTGTGGTGGCCGGCCCAGGCCTTCTGCTCTCCGCCTCGAGCAATCCGACCATCTTTGATACGGCGACCGGCAAATGGGTCGTTGACAGCAGCGGCATTCGGGAAGTCTTGAATTTCTACAAGACGGCGGCTGCAGACGGACTGCTGGCTCCGACATCGCAAATCATGGACCCGAATGGCGCGACGCATCCCGCCGAGTCCCTCCATAAGCATGAGTTCGGCATTACCTTTGCCGGCAATTGGATCCCGGTCTTCTGGGGCAAGGATATCTGCGCGCCCTGCTGGGACGACGAAGAAAAGACGATAGGCTTTGCCCAGGTCCCGACGGCGAAGGGCCAGGCCCCTGGATTCGGCGCGAGCTTCAACGGCGTCGTGCTGTCGATGTCCAAGGACCCGTCAAATGCCGATCTTGCCTGGTCGGCAATCGACATCATGCAACAAAAGCAAAACCTCACAGATATTGCCGCGTGGGTCCCGGTCGTTCCAGCCACCGCGTCCTTGAAGGCCGACTCCCGATATCTGTCGCTGAGCCGCCCGCCTTTCCAGGAGGCTTTTGCCAATCTGAGTTCGACCTCCAGAAGCATGCCCTCGCAACCCGAGTTTCCGATCTGGGGCAATGCATTCCAGCAGGCCACCCAAGCGATGGTGCTGAAGCCGGAGACAACGGTCGATGAGGGCATCCAGATCCTGAAGTCGTACATGGCAACCCAGGTCGGCGAAGACAATCTGGAGACCTTGCCGTGAGTTCGGCACCTGCAATAGGCACTGATCCGGCGCACGCCGGATCAGCCGGGCCATCGCAAAGACGCGAGCGGCTGGACAAGCCTCGCGTCGAAACGATCAGCTTCGTCCTGCTGGCACCCTCGGCATTCCTCCTGGTCGTTCTTTTTCTGGGGCCGGTCTTCTACGCGATCTACCTTGGCTTCACCAATCTGCAACTGATCGGTATTCACGCGATCAATTACCGCTTCACGGGCCTTGGCAACGTCGCCTTCATGTTGGGCGACGCCGTCTTTTACAAATCTCTGTGGTTGACCGTCGTTTTTGTGGTCGGATCGGGGGCAATAGCCACAACTTTACTGGGGCTAGTACTCGCCATTGCACTTCAAGACTGTATCACGCCGGTACGGTGGATCAGCAGCGCAACCGCGATCCTTGCCTGGACTCTGCCGCCGACGACGATTGCGTTTCTCTGGATGGCGACGAGCACCCAGTCAGGCCTGATTGCGATGCTGGCGGGCAACATGCGGCTGGATCTCCTTTATCAGCACGCCATGGTGGTCGTATCGACAGCCAATGCCTGGTCGCTGGCGGGATTGGCAATGACCATGTTTTCGGCCGCGCTGCGCAATATCCCTGGCGATCTTATGGAAGCAGCGCAACTGGAGGGCGCCTCGGCGGTTCAAACGTTGATGCGCATAACATTGCCCATGTTGAAGCCGACGATCGTAACATGCGCGCTGCTGATGATGTTGATGACCTTCGGCAACTTCACTCTCATTTATCTGATGACGGGCGGAGGGCCGGGCAACGAGACAAACATCCTTCCGGTTTATACCTATCTTCAGGGCTTTAAATTCCACAACCTCGGCTATGCCGCCCTTCTCGGCAACGTCATGGTGCTGCTCTCGGCATGCCTCGGCGGCCTATTCGTTTGGGCAACACGGTCGCGCCGCTAGCATCAGCTGAGTTTTGGGAAACCAGTAACGGGTAATCGTCATGAACGCAGTCTCATTCGACCGTATGTCAACCCCGCCGTCCGGGTTGATCGCAAACAGGCCAAGACGCCTGACGTGGGCCCGGCTTGTCAGCAACTCGACCGCGCTCCTTCTAGCGCTTTTTTTCTCGCTGCCCATGCTTTGGCTGATCCTTGCTTCCGTCGATCATAGTGCGACGAACCAGCTGAAGCTGCCGGAATTGACGGCAGAACATTATTGGGTCGCGGTTCAGGCAGACAATCTTGCAGCGCTCGCAAACAGCCTCCTCCTGTCGACGGTTGCGACGGTGGTGGGCACGACCGCTGCGTTCGTCGCCGCCTATGTGTTTTCAAAACACAATATCCCTTTCAAGAATCCGCTTCTGCTGACCATCTTGTTTCTCTCGGGCGTGCCGATCTCAATCCTGATCGTCCCTGTCTACAAGATGTTCACCATACTCGGTTGGCTGTCCATCGTGCCGACCGGGATATTGCTGGGCGTGACGGCAATCCCGTTTCAGATCTATCAGTTGAAGAACTTTATTGATGCAATACCACCGGAGCTCGAGGAGGCGGCCGCACTTGAACAGGCGACAACCCTTCAGATTCTCTACCGAGTCATTCTTCCCTTGACGAAACCCGGCCTCGCATCATCGGCAATTTTTGGTTTCGTCAACGCATGGGGCAATTTCCTCATGCCGGTCGTGCTGATCAACAGCCTTGCGGACCAACCCGCTCCCGTTCATCTCTTCGGGTTCATGGGTTCCAACTCTATCGATTACGGAGCGATCGCCGCATATTCTCTCATTTACTCTCTTCCGGTCATTGTCTTGTTTCTGGGGATGTCTCATCAGTTCAAGGCTGGCTTCTCTTTGGGAGGAGCCGTTAAGTAAAGGCCGCCTTCTCATGAAACTTGATCCCTTCTATCTCATCGTCGACAGCGCCAAATGGATCGAACGTCTCGTGCCGCTTGGCGTCAAACTCGTCCAACTGCGCGTCAAGGACCGTTCAGACTCCGCGCTTCGCGAGGAGATACGGCGTTCGAAGGTCGCCTGTTTGGCAGCGGGCTGCCGATTGGTCGTCAATGATCACTGGAAGCTGGCAATCGACGAGGGATGCGATTTCGTTCATCTCGGGCAGGAAGACCTGATGGCCGCCGATATCACAGCCATCCGCCGCGCCGGCCTGAAGCTCGGCCTTTCGACCCACGACATATCGGAGCTGGAAACTGCGCTGGCGGTCGAGCCGGACTACGTCGCGCTGGGACCGGTGTGGCCCACGGTCCTCAAAGAGATGAAATGGGCGCCGCAAGGCGTCGAGCGCATCGCGGAGTGGCGGCGGCGCGCCGGGCGAACACCGCTCGTCGCCATCGGCGGCATCACGGTCGAGCGCGCGCCGCTGGTGTTCGAAAAAGGCGCAGACAGCGCTGCCGTGGTCACCGATATTGTTCGCAGCCCCAATCCCGAGGCCCGCACGCGTCAATGGCTGGCCGCGACCGCGCCTTTAAGGTCAGCGAGATGAGATACCGCACTGATCGCTTGGGAGAACCGCCCGGACCCTTTCAGTTCAAATGCCATTGACATTGATTCGGACCGCCACATCCGGCGCCGGTGATGACGGCAGTTCATTCCCTCGCGACTTTCGGATCAGGCTAGGACAATGCGACTTCCGCTTTCGGCCGCTCTCTCGATCGCAGCGATGACGCGATGCACTGCGACCGCGTCCTCGAAGCTTGGCGCAGTGCGGGTGCCGTCCCGCAGATCGCGTGCCATTCTGGCATAGAGACGTGCGACGTTCCCCGGCTCGACGTCCTGCGGCCAGCCAACGCGGTATGAGGCTGGGATCTCCAGCGGCCGGAACGTCTTCTCCTCACCGCGCCCGCCCATGAGAGAAAGCTGCACCATCTGCGTATGACCGGAGGAACCCGAGACACGAATGTCGCCTTCGGTGCCGTGAATTTCCCAAAACAGGCCGTCGCCGTCCCGCGGCGTGCCACCACGGTAGTGGATGGAGACGGTTACGCCCCTCTCCAGGATTCCGCTAACAATCACCTGGTCCGGCGAGGAAGTTGGCAAGGTCTCGCCGGTATCGACAGCAAGTGCCGTGGGCCGCCGGGTCGCCAGGATCGCGGAGATTTCCGCGAGCCCCCCTAAAACATCCCTGAGCGCCGCCAACGTATGGCCCACAGGGATCGTCAGCAGGTTGGCGCCATTGGCGCGATCCAGCAAATAGCCGTAGGTCTTCTTATCAGGGATGATGGCAGCACCCAGAGCGGCGCCGCCTCGCGCCACCAAGGTAGTCGACAACACCTCTCCAACGAAGCCATCGGCGACCAAGTGTTTCAGATACTCGATCTCCGGAGCGACGCGCGCCTGAGTTCCGACGACACCCAACATCCCTCTAGTTCGAGCGAGCGCGGCCATTTCTTCGGCTTCGGCCAATCCGTTACCGAGCGGCCATTCGCAGTATACATGTTTGCCCGCCTCGATTGCTGCTTTCACAATCTCGAAGTGAGGAGGCACCTTAACCGTGACGGTGACAATGTCGACCTCCGGCGATGCGATCAGTTCGGCAACATCTGCAAACGCCCTTGGCAGTCCATATGCCGCCGCGGCTGCTTCCCCGCTAGCCTTGCTCGTATTGGCGACGCCAACGATTTCGAAAGTCTCGGAGAGCGCGCGCAGTGCGGGAATATGGGCTCGCGCGGCCCAGCTTCTGCCCGGCTGCAAGCCAACGATGCCAATCTTGAAGCGATGTCCGGGCATAACGTTCTATTCTCCTTTGAATTCGCCGCTAGAATAGATCGATGTACTCTGTGCGAAAATTCGGTAAATATGCGAATGATCCTTGAGATTTCGCACAGATGATAAGATGGTCGATTGGGAAGATGTCCGGCATTTCCTAGCTGTGGCGCAGAGCGAAACGCTCTCCGGCGCTGCCCGCAGCCTCAAAGTGGATCACGCGACAGTCAGTCGACGGCTTGCCGCTCTTGAGGCCGCCCTGGACGTGCGGCTCGTGGACCGCCTGCCGCGGTCCTGCCGCCTCACAGCGACAGGAACACAGGTGTTCGAGCGGGCCCTGGAGATGGAAGCGGGTGCTCACGCCATTGCCCGCTTGGCGAAGGCTGCACACGCTCCACTTGCCGGTCGCGTCACTCTGAGCGCGCCGCCTGTTCTCGTTACGCATCTTCTGGCCGACCATCTGCCACGTTTCAGGAGGGAATATCCGGAGATCCGGCTTTCGCTCTCGGCACAGGGCAGGCGGGTTTCACTCAGCCGCCGCGAAGCCGATGTCGCCGTGCGGTTCGTGCAGCCTGATGAGGCAAGCAGCGTGGCGCGAAAAATTGGGACGATGGCCTTCGGCCTCTATGCGCATCGCTCTTACGCCCATCTGTCTGCGCCCGAACACTGGGAGTTCATTGCCTGGGATCAGACCTATGCCGACACGCCAGCGCAATCGTGGTTGCTCGGCATTGCCGGCGATCGCCCAGTGGTCTGCGAGCTGACTCATTCAAGTGAGCACCTGATCGCCGTGCGGGCTGGCGTGGGCGTTGCCGGTTTACCCTGCTTTATCGGGGAGCGGGACCGTGATCTCGTCCGGATCGGCGAGCACATACCATCTTTTGCGCGCGACATCTGGCTCATGGTTCATCGCGATTTGCGCAACGCGCCGACGATACGCGCTGCTATGGACTTTGTTGCAGCCACCATTTCCGAGGATCAATATCTGTCCCTCCGACGACAGTCTTCCGAGCAGATCCTCTGAAATACCCCCTTGCGAGGGCGACATGGTGAAAATCGACGCCATCCCCCTGCGTGAACATTGCATCGGCATTTGCGGTGTCATTACGCCCTTACCGGAACCGACCCCTCAATGTTCCTGTCGCTTTTAGCGAGATGTCGTATGGCGTCGCTTGGCGCTAAGCTGCGGATAGAATCCGACGTGACCTCCCGCTGAAAGAGCCTCTGGACGTCAGTTTCGCAGGGGTATGGCCTCAATATCGGCGACGTCGTCTACGGAGCGGGTGCGAGCGTTGAAATTGCTCGGCATCCACCAATTCGGTTGATTGCCAAGCAACATCTGGAAAAAGCCCGCGGCATAATCCATGTCCTGGTTGGCATTTTCGCGAAAGGACCACCAGCTACGAAGATCATCCACCATTTGGCTGATATGGACATCTATATGAAATTCCTGGTCCATCGTGGCAGCATAGACAGTCAGGCAAAATGTGGTGGCCACATATCCTTCGGGCCAGAACGCCGCCGCCGACTTGGGGTCGAGGCGGGTGGGTGCACACACTGCCTTAATCGGCAGGTCCGCTACGAGTTCGCGCAATACCAGAGAGGGTGCAAACTGAAAAAACTCGCGTCGTTCGACCTTTTCCTTCGGCTTCTGGCGATCGATACTGTCAAGCCAGCGAACAAATGCACCCGCTAGCTTGGCGTCGTCGATGGCAAAGTCGCACGCAATCGCTTCGCCGCAGAAGGCCGCGTGTGCATGAAAGGCTGCCTTGAACCAGTGTAACTGCCTGACCGCCACCCTTAGCGGCTTGTTGGTTCGGGGAAGATTGTGCATTGAGCGCGATAAATCAAACATGGGCCGCGCACCGTTCAAAGAGCGAGGCCAAAGCCGAAGAATCTCTCTTCTGATAAATATCCAGGATCTTTTCTTGAAGAGCGACCGCAAGATCGGTCGCGGCGAAGATCATCGCTTCTTTCTCAGCATCGTCCGACTCCGCGAGCAATGAGAGCATCGCTGCAAAGACCGCGACGACGATGGTCCTGGAGCCCATGACGGGTGATCGGTCGTCTAACTGATCGATTGCTATCGATCCGTCATCCGCAAGCTGCAAGGTCAGTTGGGCGGCCAGCTCGAAGACGTCTCGGGAACGCGCCAGTCTTACAAAGGCCCGCCGGCCGGCACTCTGATTGACTAGAGCTCTCTTTGCGCCAAGGTGGCTCAGGACGAGCTTCATCGTTCCATAATAGGCGACCGAAAACTTATAGTCGGGCCGAGAAGAAGCAGCGATCTCGCGCAGGCTTTCGGAATTCGTCGCAGAATCGCTCAAGACGGAATGGGCAAAACTGCAGACGAATAAATCAACGTTGCGAGCAAGGACCTCAATCTCGCCAAGTGCTGAAAGAGCGATACCCGATGCCGGTGCCGGCAGCCGGCGGGGCGCAGTCTCCTTCATCGTGTCGCGCCCCTTCTTGAGGGTATAGCGCAACGATCTCAATACGTCTTTCAGTTGCGTCGTTTGTGGAGCGAATTCTGGCGGCATGCCAACCTACCCTCTTCCCTCATTGCACCTTTTTTAGGCCACAATATCATATCGCAATTCGCGTCTGGGTGTCGCCTTAATAAATGCACGAGTCGCATCATAGTTGGCCACGCCAGCCTGACTTCCCAAACCCGTGGCGTTCAATGCGGAGGATGCCTGGCCAAGTTCGACTGCATCTCGAGGCGACAGTCCTTTTACCAAGCCGCTCGCGAAACCGCCATTGAAGCAGTCGCCGCACCCGCATGTGCACTTTACATCGACCTGGAACGCCGGCGAGTGGAACTCCAAGCCTGCCTCATCATGATAGTAGGCGCCCGCTGCGCCCAAAGTCAGAATGACACACTTCGCCCCTCTGCTGAGAAGGAAATCCGCCAAATCCTTGTTGTGGGCCAATCCAGAAAGTGCCTGCGCTTCCTCCTCAGAGGGCAGGAAGTAATCCGTGTAAGGCAAGAGAGCTTCGACTTTGGGAAGGTCGTCCGGCGTTGAAGCGAAGACGTCAAGCGTTGTTATCACGCCTCGACGGCGCGCTTCCGCCATGATTTCCGCGGTACGGCCGGAGTCATCCATCCGATTCATCAGACCGACCCCACCCACGTGCAGGATTTTGGTGTCTAAAACGCGATCTATTTCCGAATCTGATACAAAAAACGCATCGGTCGCACCGCGCTTGTGAAGTGCCGGTCGCTGACCGTTCGGCCTTGTCGTCACGATTGAGGAGGATGTTGAGTAGCCCTCGTAGCGCCGCATCATCGTGGTGTCTATGCCGAAAGTCTGGAGCTTCGCACGGACCCAGTCGCCCATGTCATCGTAGCCCACGCCGCCAACCGCTTGCACATTGAGGCCGTACTTGGCAGCCACAATCGCCGCGGAACCGGCCGCGCCGGATACGGCCAGGGTGAAGTCTTCCACGAAAAGGGTTTGCCCCCCTGGCGGGATTTCCGCCACCGGTCGGCAGAGAGCATCGAAAGTGTAAAAGCCGACGCAGCTGAAATCAAAGGTCGCCGACATCACTGAACTCCGATCCTGTTGCCGTCGCCGTCGAAATAGTAGAGCCGGCTGGGGTCAAACCCGATGGATACGGTGGAATCAATTTTTGCCCGGAAATCCCGGCCGGTTTTGATTTCAAAGGTCTTCTCCGGGGTGCGGACGGACAGGTAGGTGATGTCACCTGTCGGCTCGACGCCGTAAACGGTGCCCTGGAGATTTTCGCCGCCGATCAGGCAATCCTCCGGCCGGAAGCCGAGGGTAACCTGACCGGAAAGCTTTGCAGGGCAGGCGACCTTCACGCCAGGAGCCGAGAAAATTCCATTGTGCGCAGAGCCCAACACCAAATTCATCGGCGGCGAGCCGATGAACCCTGCCACAAACGTATTTGCCGGATTTGAATAGATCTCATCGGGGGTGCCGATCTGCTGAATTATGCCTTTATTCATAATGACGATCCGATCTGCCAGTGTCATTGCCTCGATCTGGTCGTGCGTCACGTAAACTGTGGTCACCTTCAGGTCGCGCTGCATATGCTTGATTTGGACGCGCATGCTGGCACGCAGCTTCGCATCGAGGTTCGACAGCGGCTCGTCCATCAGAAAGACTTGCGGCTGGCGAACGATGGCGCGCGCGAGCGCAGCGCGCTGTCTCTGGCCGCCGGAAAGCGCGCCGGGCTTGCGCTCGAGAAACGGCCCAAGTTCAACCATATCCGCGGCGCGACGAACGAGGCTGTCATGCTTGTCCTTCGGAATGCGCCTCATTCTGAGGGGAAACCGAATGTTCTCGTAGATAGACATGTTCGGGTACAGGGCATAGCCTTGGAAAACCATCGCGACATCTCGATCGCGGGCATCCACCTCGTTCACAACGTTGCCGCCGATGCTTATCTCGCCCCCGGTGGGATGCTCCAGACCAGCAATCATGCGCATGGTCGTGGTCTTTCCGCAGCCCGACGGCCCCAAGAGGACCAGAAACTCCTCATCGGCGATATCGAGAGTGACATCTTGAACGCCAAAGAAGGAGCCAAAGCTCTTCACGACGTTCTTAAGTTCAATAGAAGCCATGGAATTATCCTTTCACTGCGCCCATCGTTAGGCCGCGCGACAGATGCTTCTGGATCAGGACAACGAGGATCAAGATCGGAGCGAATGCGAGGAACGAGACGAGTGCGATTGCGTTGTAGATCACCCCATCGGAGCCGCCTGTGAAGTTGGCGAGGGCAACTGACATCGTGTAAGCCTTTGAGGTCGACGCGATGAGAAGGGTGAACAAGAATTCGTTGATTGCGAAGATAGCCGCTATGACCGCAGCGGTGATAATGCCGGGCAGGCAAGCCGGGATCATGATTTCCCAAAGAATGGTCAAGTCCCCGGCGCCATCGGTGCGTGCCGCGTCCTCCAACTCCTTCGGAATATCCAGCATGTAGCTGCGAATGATCCAGGTGACGAGGCTGAGATTGATGGCCGCGTAAATGAGCATCAAAGCCCAGACGGAATCCAGCAAACCCATATTTTTGAACAGAAAGAAGATGGGCACCGCAACGATGGCCGGCGCCATCATACGCGTGGACAGGATGTAGAAACCGATGTCCTCTCGGCCACGGAACTCATAGCGAGCGAGCGCGAAGGCTGCGGGAATAGCCAGCAGCAGATCAATGACGACAGAGCCCGCCACTGCAACGACCGAATTTCGCAGATACGAAGCTATCGGCCAATCGCTGACGAGCAGGCGCCAGGCGTCCAAACTCCATGTCGGCCAGTAGATCGGCCTTGGCACGATGATTTCAGTTCTTGGTCTGAACCCTATTGTGAGGAACCAGATGATCGGAACAAGGCAAACAAGGGCCCAGGCGCCAAGTATGATGTAGCGAAGAAGGAAGCTTTCGCCGCCGCTTTTTCGAATACTAGCCATATCATGATTTCCCAGATTTGAATGCGCGCTTGACGACAGTTTGAGCGATGACGATCGTAAAGATCAGCATCAGCACCGATGCCGCGGAGGCGTATCCGAAATTGAACATCCTGAAGCCTTGACGATAGATGAAGTAGCTCATCGTCTCCGTTGCCCCGCCCGGTGTGCCCTGGGTCATGATGTAGACGTTCGTGAACATCGTTGTGATGTCGATGCCGCGCAGCGTTACGGCAACCACGATGATAGGTCTCATCATCGGCAGTGAGATGTTCCAGAAAATGCTGCTCCAGCTTGCCCCGTCCAATCGAGCCGCTTCCTCGATTTCCTCGTCCTGCCCCTGAAGGGCTCCGACGAAGATGATGAAGAGAAACGGTGTCCACTGCCACACGTCCGCGACAATCAGGGTCAGCCTTGCCAGCCAAATAGAGGCAAGCCAGTCGACATTGTTGGAGACGATTCCAATCGACATGAGGAGATCGGAAATCACCCGGCCATCATTGAATGCAAGCTTCCAGATGAATGCCACCGCCGACGGCATGAACAGCATCGGCATCAGGAAAATGATGCGCCAACCGCGGACAAATGGATCTCGGTAACAGAAGAAGGCCACAGCCATCGCGATCACCGATTGCAGGATCAAGGATATGCCGCCGATGACAGCGGTATTTCCCAATGCAGCCCAGAATTCACGATCCTGGATGATCCGCGTGTAGTTGCCGAGCCCGATCCAAGACCAGTTGACGAACTTGACGACAAAGAGGCTTTGATACATCGCGAACAGACCTGGATACAGGGTGATCGCGAGTAAGTAGGCTACCGCCGGTCCAACTAGGAGATACGGGAAGACCTTCCTCGCCGTAGCCGAACGGGGACGGGGTCGAGCGGGTAACCTTATGGCGGAGGCGGCGAACGCCGCCTCCGTTTCAAGTCTTTGAGTTGAATGTGTCATGATCTTAGAAAGGCAGTGCCTTACCCTTGCCTACGTAGAGGCCTGGCTCCGCGTCCGAGTAAGCAATCGGGGCGCTTCCACCGGAGAAGCCATTCTTCTCCAGAATGCTCTTCCAGGCTTTTTGCCCGTTCTCGAGGGCTTCCTTGGCTGAAATCTGACCGGTGACCGCCCGGTTGATTTCATTCCCCAGCGCCTGCTCCATTTCGAACATCCCTGGAATACGGGGCGCGCACCACGCATGTTCCAAACTGTCCGCCCACACCTTCATGGGCTGGCTGACGGCGCGGAGACGTTCGTTGGCAAGAACGGACCGGTAGCCTGGAGCAACACCATTCGCATTCGCTTCGTTCATCGCCATGATAGACGAAGTCGTGAGGAATGCGAGCATAAGGAACGCGCCCTCGGGGTTTTGCGATGTGGCTGCAACGCAGGAGGTCGATCCGGCAATATTCGGCGGCGCGAATACGCCACCTGAAATGCGGGGCTCGTAGATCGTAACAAAATCATCGACGATCTTCGACTGATCAGGCCGCATGGCCTGGGTGCCGCTGTCCTGCCAGCTGATATTTGCTGCAACCTGGCCGCCGAGCCAGGCGGCGCGGTTTTCACCCCAGCCGGCGCCGGACACACCTTCGATGGCGTTTTTCTGCAGAGCCATGATGATATCCATGGCCTTCATTCCGGCATCACTCGTGAGCTGCGGATTCCATTGATTGTCGAACAAGGAAAGGCCGGCTTGCGCCGCGATATGTTCCCAGGTGTAAGTCGCCCAGAAACCACGGGCCGCCATCAGGCCAACGCCGGCTACACCGCCGCCGAGTTTATTTGCTTCGGCAGTGATGCGAATGAGTTCGTCGTAGGTTGGCACGGATTGAGCTCGGTCGATGGAGCCGCCGAGAATTTTCTCCATGATCGACTTGCGCAGATGCACCATCTGAACGTCGCAGTCGAACGGAATACCAACCAGCTTGCCGCCGACGTAGCCGTAGTTCAGTCGGTAAGTGTCGTAAAAGTCGTCGAGCGGCAGTTTCCACTTCTCGGCATATTCGCCGAGGTCGGCCAGGAAGCCAGGGCCGGCGAAATCACCGAGCCAGGGCGAGAAGAACTGCAGAGCGTCGAAGGATGCGTTTCCGGAAATGAATTCTGAAACCGCCTTGTCGTAAAAGCTGTCGTCGGGAATCGGAACAAGTTCCACCTTGATGCCGGACAGCTGTTCAAAGGGCTTGAGCCCCTCGGCAGCTGACTCTTGGTCAGCGGCGCCTACGGCAAATCTGACCGTTTTTCCGCTCTGCTCCGAGCGAACCTTTTCCCAATCGACCGTACGGATCCAGTCCTTCGCCGGATCCCACAGCGGATCGTTCGACATTTTGTAGAGCTTCTGGTAGTCCTCGCGGACATAGTCTTTGACCGAAATCTTGTCCAAAACCGCCTGCACATCCGGCAGACCGGATTGCGCAAACGCGGGCAGCTTGAGGGCCGAGGACGCGCCCGCGGCGAGCCCAAAAGCTGCGGTATGCCTGAGGAATCCACGGCGCGATACGCCGGAACTTAAGACTGTCATGATGTTATTCCTCCCAATCTGAATAAATCAGCTGAATGCCAATGGAGGCAAGACCGTTCGGCGCGGCCTCCACTCCGCTCCATCATAGCAATTATCCGCTCAATGGCGCGAACATTTGCTATCGATAAATACAATGTGTTCATAAATGCCGACTGTCAACCCATTTTTTCTCCCGGCCATCGGTGCAATTTTCGAACATTACGCATAAAACACACAACTTTGTGCAGTGCAGCGCCGCGGCATACCACTACTTCTTGCCGACCTATCCACTGAGAGATAAATCTTGTACACGACACAAAATTCAGAATGCGATGACAGGGCGCTGACTTCGCGGGAAAAGGGCTGAATCCCGCGCCATATCATCCGCGCCGAGCGAGACTCATCCGAAAGGAAGCTAGATGCAGACCACGCCGACAGTTGTCATGGTCCAGAGTGATTCTGAAAGGCTTCGGGCGCGAGTGGCGTGGCTCTACCACATAGAGAATTACACGCAGCAAGACATTGCCGCCCAGCTTGGCATCAATCGCGTAATGGTCGTTCGACTTCTTGCGGAAGCGCGTCGCCGGAACGAAGTGCGCGTTATCATATCCTCGCCGCTTTCCGATATGATCGCTCTTGAAAGAGAATTGGAGACGACATTTGGGATCAAACAGGTCATTGTTGCGCCCTTCGCCGATACCGAAGGCGATCCAACCAAGGTGATTGCGGCAGCTGCGGGAACGCTGATTACCGGATTGATGCATTCCGGCATGATCGTTGGCGTGGGTTGGGGGCGCACCCTTTATAATACATTGCCGTTTATTGCCGGCGCCGCCCTCGACGATTTTCGCGTCGTCTCGCTCCTCGGAGGCATTTCGGCTGCTCGTCGCTTCAATCCCGCGGAGTTTGCCTGGCAGTTCGCGGAGCTTTTTAAGGGTGAAGGCTTTCTTGTCACGGCACCGGCCGTGGTGGATAGCCCCGAGACGAAGCACGCACTGCTGGAAAGATGCGGCCTCGCCGCGATTTTCGAAATGGCAGACAAGCTCGACGTCGCACTTCTCTCGGTCGGAGGCATCTCCACGCTGACGACGAGCTACCGCACCGGCTATCTGAGCGAGGCCGACCGCCGCTCTTTGATAGACGCCGGCGCCGTCGGAGATGTGCTTTATAACTTCATCGACAAGGACGGCAACGTTATCGACCATGAGGTTAATGCTCGGGTTATATCGGTGAACCTCGAGCGATTGCGGCGCACGCCGGAGCGCATTTTGATCTCCGGGGGGCCTGAAAAGCTGGCCGCACTTCGGGCATCCCTTATGACAATCAAGCCAACGACCTTCGTAACGGATGAGCAGACGGCGGGCGCTCTGCTAACCTTGATGGCAACCGATCCCATCGAGCGCGAACGACCCTAGAGCCTTTCGCGCATCAGTGGTTCGCGCATCGGGTCCCGCGCACTGCTCCGCAGATCCGCACGGTGTTAAACCGCAGTGCAAAAAATCGTTTCAATAAAAATCGTTGACGGGGGGGGGCGCCATGCTCCTCAGCCGTCGGGCGCCTGCGCACGCGCAGGCTCGCCTCAATGTTCGTATTTGCAACAAAAGTTCTTTGTCCACCCGTCGACTAGCGTTGATCTGGTCGAATACGCGGATAGTAAGAACATAGTTGTTGACGATGTAACAAATGTACAGTACCAATTGCCTCGAATGAATTCGGGAGGATTGGAATGCCCATTAACGTTGCGCCAACCGGGCTTGCACGCGATCTCGTGCGTCGAGAGACCGAGGGAAAGCCTATTCGCATTGGGTTGATTGGGAGCGGGGAGATGGGCACTGACATCGTGACCCGCGTTGCCCACATGGCCGGTATCGAGATCGGGGCAATCTGCGATCTCAACGTCGTCCGCGCTCGCGAGGCCGTTGATATCGCTTACCGGGCCGACGGCCATCATCGCGAAGCCGCGACCGCTGACCAACTCAACGATGTGATCGAAGCCGGGAAGATCGCCATCACCGCCGACGCCACCAATATCCTCAACAGCGGGTTGATCGATGTTGTCGTCGATGCCACGGGTGTCCCGGCCGTCGGTGCGGAAATCGGCCTGTCGGCCATGGAGCACGGCAAGCACCTCGTGATGATGAACGTCGAAGCGGACGTCACGATCGGCGCCTATCTCAAAAGCGAGGCCGAGCGACTTGGCGTTACTTATTCGCTCGGCGCCGGAGATGAACCGTCGTCTTGCATCGAGCTGATCGAGTTTGTTTCGGCGATGGGCCATCCGATCGTTGCCGCAGGCAAGGGCAAAAACAACCCCTTGAACATCGACGCGGTCCCGGACCAATACGCCGAAGAAGCGGCGCGTCGGAACATGAACGTTCGCATGCTTGTCGAATTCGTCGACGGCTCGAAAACCATGGTGGAAATGGCCGCCATCGCAAACGCGACAGGACTTGTGCCGGATAAACCTGGCATGCACGGTCCGGCGGCCACGCTTGACGAACTGTCGAAGGTCCTCGTGCCCGAAAAAGACGGCGGCGTGCTCTCCAAGATCGGCGTCGTCGATTATTCAATTGGCAAGGGTGTAGCCCCTGGCGTCTTCGTCGTTGCGGACATGTCGCATCCGCGGATCTCGGAGCGCATGGAAGACCTCAAGATGGGGAAGGGGCCGTATTTCACCTTCCACCGGCCCTATCATCTTACGTCACTGGAAGTGCCGCTCACATGTGCCCGTGTCGTTCTTTACGGGAAGCCGGACATGGTCCCTCTTTCCACCCCTGTCGCCGAGGTGTGTGCAGTGGCCAAGAAGGATCTTCAGCCCGGCGAAAAGCTCGATGCAATCGGCGAGTACTGCTATCGCGCATGGATCATGACCGCGCCTGAAGCGCGAAGCGCCGCCGCTATTCCTTGCGGAATGCTGCAAGGGGGCAAGGTTACCGCGCCGATCAAGAAGGGCGAGTTGATCACCTACAGCAACGCATCGGTCGCGGAAGGCTCTCGTCTTGCAGCCTTGCGCGCCAAGCAAGACGCGCTTGTTTACGGCAGGGAGGCATAAATGGCGAATTCAGCAAGAGTGATGAAGAGTGCCGATCCCAGCAATCTGCCCTTCATCTACCGACAATATCCTCGCGAGCAGTTGCTGGACGCTCTTCGGAAGATGCACCTCATCCGCCAGTTCGAAGAGGGCGCTGAGGAGAGTTACACACGTGGCCTCATCCACGGGACGATGCATCTGTCAATCGGCCAGGAAGCAAGCGCCATGGGCGTTTGCCTCCCGCTGACGCAACAGGATCAGATCACCTCGACCCATCGAGGCCACGGCCACTGCATCGCCAAGGGCGCGGATGTCAAGCGCATGTTCGCGGAGTTTTTCGGCAAGACGACCGGTTATTGTGCCGGCCGCGGCGGCTCCATGCATATTGCGGACGTTACGACCGGCAATCTCGGCGCCAACGGAATCGTCGGAGGCGGTTTGCCCATCGCCGTTGGTGCGGCGCTGACATCCAAGCGGCTGAAAACCGGAAAGGTGGTCATCTGCTTCTTTGGCGACGGTGCAAACAACGAAGGTGCCTTTCACGAAGCCTTGAACATGGCTGCCGTTTGGAAGCTGCCGGTCATTTTCGTTTGTGAAAACAACGGCTACGGCATGTCGACCTCGACCGCGCGCTCCACGGCGGTTGCCAATATCGCCGACCGCGCCGCCGCTTACAGCATGCCAGGCGTCATCGTCGATGGGAACGTGCTCTCCGAGGTGGCCGAAGCCACTCACAATGCCGTTGAACGCGCCAAGCGCGGCGAGGGGCCATCGCTCATCGAATGCAAAACCTATCGGTACCGCGGTCACTCCAAGAGCGATCGAAACCGCTACCGCACCAAAGACGAAATCGACGACTGGATGAGCAACCGCGATCCTATCGTCCGGTTCGAAACACAACTGCGCGAATTCGGCGTCGCGAATGACGCAGAGCTGGAGGCAATCCGCCAATCGGTTCGCGATGAGATCGCAGCAGGTATCGAATTTGCAAAGGCAAGTCCGGCCCCGGACGTCTCTGAGCTGGCTGAGAATGTTTATACGGAGCAGGCATAAATGGACACCAGTGTTCGAGAACTCAGCTACTCCCAGGCGATCCAGGAGGCGATGGCCATCGCGATGGAGGCGGACGAGCGCGTCGTTTTGATGGGCGAGGACATCGGCGTCTACGGTGGCGCCTTTCAAGTAACGGGCGACCTCATCGACAGGTTCGGGCCGGATCGCGTGATGGACACTCCGATTTCTGAACTTGGCGGCGCGGGCGTGGCTGTCGGTGCGGCGATGACGGGACTGCGGCCGATATTCGAGTTTCAGTTCTCGGATTTTGCCGCCCTTGCGATGGAGCAAATCGTCAACCAGGCCGCCAAAATGCGCTACATGCTCGGCGGCGAAGTGTCAGTGCCGGTTGTCATGCGGTTTCCAGCCGGCTCTGGAACCGGGGCTGCCGCCCAGCACAGCCAGAGCCTGGAGGCTTGGTTGGGACATGTGCCGGGTTTGAAGGTCGTCCAGCCCGCCACTCCACACGATGTTAAGGGCATGCTGCTTGCCGCTGTCGCCGATCCCGATCCGGTGATGATCTTTGAACACAAGCTCCTCTATAAAATGAAGGGACCGGTTCCTGAAGGTCACTACACGGTTCCTCTCGATAAGGCAGAGGTCCGTCGACAGGGTAAAGATCTCAGTATCGTTGCGACGTCGATCATGGTTCATAAAGCCCTCGACGCAGCCGAACAACTGGCTGCCGAAGGAATTGACATCGAAGTGATCGATCTCCGTTCGGTGCGGCCGATCGATCGGGCGACCGTGATCGCAAGCGTGAAAAAGACGACGAAGCTCCTTTGCGTCTATGAAGGCGTTAAGACACTCGGGGTCGGTGCAGAAATAAGTGCCATGATCGCCGAAAGCGATGCGTTCGACTATCTGGATGCACCGATCGTCCGTCTTGGGGGCTCCGAAACGCCGATCCCGTATAATCCCGAGCTTGAGAAGGCTGCCGTTCCACAAGTCCCAGACATTTTGAGAGCAGCACGGGATCTTGTGAGGGGAGCGAGATAGCATGGCAACAGAAATCATTCTCCCGAAGGTCGACATGGATATGGCGACCGGAAAGATCTCGAAGTGGTTTTTCAACGAAGGTGACCGCGTTGGGAAGGGCGACGTCCTGTTCGAGATCGAAACCGACAAGGCAGCGATGGAGATAGATTCCCCCGTTACGGGCATTCTTCGAAACATCACCGGCAAAGAAGGCGTCGATATCGCCGTAGGGTCGGCAGTCGCCTGGCTCTACGAGGAGGGTGAGGAATATCAGGCCGCGACTAACCTGCCGGCTCCGGCCAACCCCGTGGAGGCCGCGGCTTCCGACATGACCGCGGTCGAACTGATCCACGCACCAAGCCATATTGGATCGCCGGATGCCAGAAATTCAATTAGGGCTACGCCGTTGGCAAGACGCCTCGCGCGGGAAAGCGGCATCGATCTGGGATCCGTGGCGGGAACCGGCCCCCGTGGAAGGATTATCAGTGCTGACGTTTCGAAGGCTCGCGTTGCCGAAGCGACTATTGCACTGCCGGCGCCCGCTGGAACCCAGAATATGGGGCAAGACGCTGCGTCTGGTGGCCCCCTGAAACAGTTCGCCGAAGGCACGTTCGATTTGCAACCTCATACGCCCATGAGGAGGACGATCGCTCGGCGGTTGCTGGAAGCAAAGACCACTATTCCGCATTTCTACCTGACTGTTGATTGCCGCATCGACGCTCTCCTCAAGTTGCGAGCGGAGCTGAACGCGTCTGCGCCAATGGAAGATGGGACGCCTAAATATAAGTTGTCGGTCAATGACATGATCATTAAGGCCTACGCGCTGGCCCTTGGATCAACGCCCGACGCGAACGTGTCTTGGACGGAAGAGAGCCTCTTGCGCCATCATGCTGTTGACATAGGGGTTGCCGTTTCCGTGGCCGGCGGGCTGATCACGCCGATCATTCGGCATGCGGAAGCCAAAACGCTTTCGAGCATCTCCAACGAGATGAAGGACCTCGCTGCACGCGCGAAGTCAGGGAAATTGAAGCCGGCTGAGTACCAGGGCGGCACCGGAGCGATTTCAAACCTCGGCATGTTCGGGGTAAGAGAATTCGCGGCAATTATCAACCCTCCCCATTCAACCATCCTGGCAGTTGGTGCCGGGGAGAAAAGGCCCGTCGTCAACGCACAAGGCGAGCTGTCGGCGGCAACGGTCATGACCGTGACGCTGTCAACCGATCATCGTGCGGTCGATGGCGCCCTTGGCGCGGAGCTTGTCGGAAAGTTCCGAACGCTCATCGAAAACCCGATGAGTATGCTGATCTAGTTTCCTCCCAGACCTCGGGGGATCTTGCCGCGACGCGAAACAGTCGCGACGGATCCCCCAATTTTTTCAAGGAAAACAGATGTCCTACGACGTCATCATCATCGGCTCGGGTCCCGGCGGCTATGTCGCCGCCATCCGCGCCAGCCAGCTCGGCCTGAAGACAGCGATCGTCGAGCGCGAGCATATGGGCGGTATCTGCCTGAACTGGGGCTGCATCCCCACGAAGGCGCTGCTGCGCTCGGCCGAGGTGCTCGATCACGCCAATCATTTCAAGGATTTCGGTCTCGTTCTCGAAGGCACCGTCAAGCCGGATGCCAAGGCCGTCGTTGGCCGCTCGCGCGCCGTCTCAGCCCGTCTCAACGCCGGCGTCGGCTTCCTGATGAAGAAGAACAAGATCGACATCATCTGGGGCGAAGCGAAGCTGACCAAGGCTTCGACCGGGGCTCAGCCGGGCGAGATCGTCGTCGGCAAGTCGTCGAAGCCGGTGGTCGAGCCGCAGCATCCGCTGCCGAAAAACGTCAAGGGTGAGGGCACCTATACCGCCAAGCACATCATCATCGCCACCGGCGCCCGCCCGCGCGCGCTGCCCGGCATCGAGCCCGATGGCAAGCTGATCTGGACCTATTTCGAGGCGCTGAAGCCGGATGCGCTGCCGAAGTCGCTGATCGTCATGGGCTCGGGTGCAATCGGCATCGAATTCGCCAGCTTCTATCGCTCGATGGGCGTCGACGTCACGGTCGTTGAAGTCATGCCGACCATCATGCCGGTCGAGGATGCCGAAATCACCGCCATCGCCC
The DNA here is from genome assembly GCF_002211295.1 of Rhizobium sp. N122. Classification (NCBI taxonomy): domain Bacteria; kingdom Pseudomonadati; phylum Pseudomonadota; class Alphaproteobacteria; order Hyphomicrobiales; family Rhizobiaceae; genus Rhizobium; species Rhizobium sp. N122. Next base: position 80,918 of record NZ_LOKU01000017.1, read on the forward strand.
GCAAGCAGCTGGAAAAGCGCGGCCTGAAGATCTTCACCAGCGCCAAGGTCACCAAGGTGGAGAAGGGTGCCGGCAGCATCACCGCCCACGTCGAGACGTCGGACGGCAAGGTGCAGCAGATCACCGCCGATCGGATGATCTCCGCCGTCGGCGTTCAGGGCAACATCGAAAATCTCGGCCTCGAGGCGCTCGGCATCAAGACCGACCGCGGCTGCGTCGTCGCCGATGGTTACGGCAAGACCAATGTCGCCGGCATCTATGCGATCGGCGACGTCGCCGGCCCGCCAATGCTGGCGCACAAGGCCGAGCATGAGGGTGTGGTCTGCGTCGAGAAGATCGCCGGCCTGTCGAATGTGCATCCGACCGACAAGGGCAAGGTCCCGGGCTGCACCTATTGCAACCCGCAGGTCGCCTCCGTCGGCCTCACCGAAGCCAAGGCCAAGGAGCTCGGCCGCGACATCCGCGTCGGCCGCTTCTCCTTCGCGGCGAACGGCAAGGCGATCGCGCTCGGCGAAGACCAGGGCATGGTGAAGGTGATCTTCGACAAGAAGACCGGCGAACTGCTCGGCGCCCACATGGTCGGCGCCGAAGTCACTGAGCTCATCCAGGGCTTCGTCGTGGCGATGAACCTCGAAACAACAGAGGAAGAGCTGATGCACACGATCTTCCCGCATCCCACCGTCTCCGAAACGATGAAGGAAGCGGTGCTCGATGCCTATGGCCGTGTGCTGAACGCCTGAGGCGCGAGCACCAAACGCAGCACGACCATGCGTTAAACACACAGCAGGGCGCTTTTCAACGACAGGAAGGATTCACAAATGGCGCGCATTACGCTCAGGCAGTTGCTGGATCATGCAGCGGAGGAGGGTTACGGCGTCCCCGCCTTCAATATCAATAATATGGAACAGGCGCTCGCCATCATGGAAGCTGCGGATGCGGCTCATGCTCCTGTCATCATGCAGGCATCGCGTGGCGCGCGCGCCTACGCCAACGACCTCATGCTTAAGCATATGATGGACGCCGTCGTGGAAATCTACCCGCACATTCCCATCTGCGTGCATCTGGACCATGGCAACGATCCAGCCAGCTGCATGACGGCGATACAGGCAGGCTTCACCTCGGTCATGATGGACGGCTCGCTGAAAGCCGATGCGAAGACACCTGCCGACTGGGATTACAATGTCGACGTGACCAGGAGAGTAACCGAAATGGCCCATCTCGGCGGCATTTCGGTCGAAGGCGAGCTCGGTGTGCTCGGCTCTCTCGAAACCGGCATGGGAGAGGCCGAGGATGGGCATGGCGCTGAAGGCAAGCTATCGCATGACCAGCTGCTGACCAATCCGGACGAGGCGGTGAAATTCGTGCGGGAAACTCGAGTCGATGCACTGGCGATCGCCATGGGGACCTCGCACGGCGCCTATAAGTTCACGCGCAAGCCTGATGGTTCGGTGCTGGCGATGAATGTCATCGAGGAGATCCACCGCAAGTTGCCGAACATGCATCTGGTCATGCATGGGTCGTCGTCGGTTCCGGTCGAGCTGCAGGAGATCATCAACAAGTATGGCGGCCAGATGAAGCCCACCTGGGGGGTGCCGATCGAAGAGATCCAGCGCGGCATCAAGCATGGGGTGCGCAAGATCAACATCGACACCGATGGCCGGATGGCGATGACCGGGCAGATCCGCCGGATCCTGCAGGAAGATCCGAGCGAATTCGATCCGCGCAAATATCTGAAGCCGGCAATGACCGCGCTCACCAAGCTTTGCAAAGAGCGCTTCGAACAGTTCGGCACCGCCGGTATGGCGGAACGGATTACAGCTCTTCCGGTTTCGGCGATGGCGAAACGCTACGCGTCCGGTACGCTCGATCCGTTTTTCTCTTGATGGCCCTTACGGGACAAGGGAAATCACGAGAACTTATGTTCTCACACAATATAAATTGTCTGTAATTGTATAGATCTTCATCGTCCGGCCTCGTCAGAATGAACTTTTCCATACCATTGGAGCAATTTGTAACACGGAAAGGTAAATTTAAGCTGTTCGTGCCATGGTGTCTTAGTTCGGAGCAGCGAGTGCTTTTGGGAGGGGCGGAATGGACAGGATTCTTGCGCGGTTCAGGATTCAGACCAAAGTTATAATACTGGTTCTGCCACTGTTGATGACGATCGTCGCGGTTGGCGCCACGGGATTTTACGCGACAGGGGTCTTGGAAGCGCGACTCAACACGTCGAATGACGTGGTCCGGCTGCTCTCAGGATTTAAGGCCGTTTATGCCGGCATTACGACGTTTCTTCGTGAGCCCGATGATGCGACATTCAAGCAAGCCTCCAATACAACTGCAGCACAGATCGACGAACTCGACCGTATGGTCGAAGAGATTCCGGACGCCCAGGCTGCTGGCGAATTACGGAAAGCGCAGCAAGCTACGCGCACGATCCTGCAGCACATCAACGAGATATGGACACTTCGACAGGACCGTTCGCGGCTGACGAACAACATTGCCGCGCAACTCAACGCGCTGAATTCCCTCCAAATGGAACTTGGCAAGCACGCCTTCAAAATCGTCGCCCAAGCTGCTCAGCTTGATAATAAAAGAAAATCAAGGCTTTCCGAGACGCTGGCGCTTCAATCGATTCTTAACAGCTGCGAAAATCTCGAGGCGCAACTGCGGTCGGCGGATGGCTGGTCTTTGCGTCCGGAAGGAAAAACCGTGCGAGCATCGTTGGAAGACCTCGCACACAAACTCTCGAAATCCGACCGTCTTTTCAATTCATTAGGCGTGCGAGACGGATCCCAGACAGCCGAGCGGATTTTGGCGTTCCTGAACCAAATTGAGAACCGGGGAACAGGGGGGCAGCCTGACGAGCTGGCCATCGCAAACGACTTGGCTGGTTTATCGGAAAGATTGCAGACGCAAAGTGTGGCAGCCGTCGATCAGGCCGCTGCGGATCTGAATGGTTCGAACAGTGGCTCACTTGACGCCGACAAGGTGACGAAAAAGCTCCGTTCGATTGTAAGCAACAGCAGCGACGTAAAAATCGCCTTCGCCAGCATCCTGGGTGAACCGACTGAGGATAACGTCAAGGCAGTGGAGCGAACCCTTTTTGTCTATACGGGCGAGGTAAGCTTGCTGACCGAGTTGGTGGCAATCGATCCCTACTTCGGCGAGATCCCGGGAAAGGTGGAGGAAATCGCCGGTGAGTTGCGCGACAGCGCCGCCGGACTGGAAGCCAATCGGGCAAGTGGCGAGGAGCAGTACCGCCACGCGACTGATAAAATCAACGAGATCTGGGGGCTGATGGACGCATTTGCGGACGCTCAGCGGCAAATGGCATCGACCGAGCGGACGTTGACGAATTCGATCTCTCTGACATCGATGGCGATTGGATTTCTCGTCGCGATAGCATCAGGCGCTGCATTGGTGATCACGCTCAAGCGGCCGATCGGTTCAATCACAGACATCATGCGGCGTTTGGCTGGCGGTTCGTTGGACATTGCGATCGACGGAGACCGGCGAAAAGACGAAATCGGCGAGATGGCGCGTGCACTTGCAGTGTTCAAGGAAAACGCCGTTCAGAAGATTGCCATACAGGCGCATACGGAAGAACTCCATAGACTGGCGGAGTCGGAGCGGGACACGAACGAACGCGAACGAGCCTCCACCCAGAAAAACATTGAATTGGCAGTAACGTCACTTGCCGACGGTCTCAGGAATCTGGCGGGCAGAGATCTGCGGAAAACCCTCGAGGTCCCATTTGCCGGGGATCTGGATACTCTCAGACGGGACTTCAACAGCACCGTCAGCGACCTCAGCTCGACCATGCTGGACGTCCGTGCGACGTCAGCCGAAATTCACACCAATGGCCGGCTCCTGGCGGATGTCTCAGAAGAACTCTCTCGTAGAAATGAACAGCAAGCCGGTTCGATCGAACAGACCGCGGCGGCGATCGAAGAGATCACCGTAACTGTCGCGGAGGCCTCAAAGCGTGCAGCGAGTGCCGCCGACATCACACAGCGCGTCAAGCTCGAGGCCGATGGCTCGCTGGTTATCGTGGGAAATGCCATCGGTGCGATGTCCCGGATCAAGGAGGCATCCGACCGCATAACGAGTATCGTCGCCGTGATCGATGGAATAGCATTCCAAACAAATCTTCTTGCGTTAAACGCTGGAGTTGAGGCCGCCCGAGCTGGAGAAGCAGGAAAGGGATTTGCTGTCGTCGCGCATGAAGTCAGAGAACTTGCCCAACGCGCCGCTGTGGCAGCGAAAGAAATCGGAACTCTTATCCATCATTCGACGACCGAGGTCGACGCGGGCGTGGACTTTGTCCAGCAAGCCGGCCATGCCTTGGACGATATCGCGCTGAAGATCGGCGAGGTTTCCCGGGATGTCGGTCAGTTGGCACTCTCAAGCCAAAGCCAGGCCAAGAGCCTCACCGAGATAAACGACGCCGTCAGCACCATGGAAAGCGTGACCCAACGCAACGCCGCAATGGCAGAGGAGGCCGGCGCGGCCACTCGCCGGCTTGCGGAGCAAGTCGACGACCTCGTCCAGTTGGTCGGGTCCTTTGCACTGACCGACCATCCATTAGATCATGCCGAAAAGGCAGCCTAGCCGGGGTTGGCCGCCTCTCCATGACGGCTCACCCTACAGCTCGGCGCCCTCAGATAAGGATACTCCCTCCGTTGAAGCTCGATCCAAATAAGCAATTCTCGGCCTTCCTTTTCGATATGGACGGGACAATTCTGACTTCCATAGCAGCAGCCGAGCGAGTTTGGGGTGCCTGGGCGCAACGCCAAGGCCTGGATCCGGTAACGTTCCTGCCGACAATGCATGGCCAAAGAGCGATCGACACCATTCATCGACTGAATCTTCCAGGCGTCGATCCGGAAATTGAAGCTTCACAGATCACTCAAGCAGAGATCGAGGATGTTCAAGGCGTCTTCGCAATCGCCGGAGCGGCAGACTTCTTGGCTGCTCTACCTGTCGACCGCTGGGCGATTGTTACGTCTGCGTCCAAGAAGCTCGCTCAGAAGCGTCTCGAGGCTGCAGGGCTGCCCATCCCACGCGTTGTCGTCACCGGCGAAGATGTCGCGCTAGGGAAACCGGATCCTCAGTGCTTCCTGCTGGGGGCCAAACGGCTTGGGGTCTCGGCTGCAAGTTGCCTTGTTTTTGAGGATGTTGAGGCGGGTGTGAGGGCCGGACGCGCGGCGGGGGCGGATGTAGTGGTCATCACCGCCGCCGGGCATAAATTCGAATGCCCTATCCACCCATCAATAAATGATTATACGGATGTCGTGCCGGTGATATCTGCAGACGGGCTGCTGTCAATCAAAGCGGTCTAGCCATGTTTGGGGCGTTGGCGGCAGCGCGCCGGGCCAATATAGCGCGTGGTCAGCGCCGCCACCGATATCACCCGCAGCCCCAATGCCGAGGCCCGCACGCGTCGGTGGCCGACCGCGACGGCGCGCCGAGCACCAGCCAGGCCCTGGTTGCAAAGTCGGTGTATGGCCGCATTTGGCGCTAAATGACTCCCGAAAGCTCCTCGCATGGGGCACACAAGTTGCGCCTTATCCTTGTCGGCATTGGGCGTGCGGCGTACATCGACGTCAACTTGCGGACCAAAAATGTAATCGTTGACATTCACGCCAAATTTACATCTACGACCGTGCATATTGAATTATGTGGAGGACGGCGGTGTCGGCTGCTTTCAAATCGCGATTGGGTTCGTGTGACCAGAACCACTTCTAAATATTGGCTCGTCGGCATTGGCTTGTGGTGCGTGGCCGTTTCAGGGTTTGCGCTTTATTCCATCGAAACGTCAAAGCAACGGCTGGCCGATGAGTTGCAAGCGGCCGGCCAGACCTTGCACCGATTGATCTCCCAGCGCGTGGCACAACACGACGCACATATGACCAGCCTCATTGCGGTTACCAGCGGGCCGGAGCCTGCTTCATTCAGCGCCGTTCGGCACGTGATGGAAACCATCATCCGGTTTTATCCCCGTATCGCTTGGATCGAACTTATCTCGCTCGGCGACACCGAGCCCGAGGACCACGGGGTGAAAGTGCTCCTGAGAGTGCCGGAAGGCGAAAGCGAGGATCTGGCGGCGCTACGCGGTGCATTCGCTGAACAGGAGCGAGGCAAGATTGCCGTCTACGAAAATCGAAACGGGCGATATCTCCTGGCGAAAAAGGCGTCTTCGCCTTCGGAGACCGCGGTGGTGCTTTCCATCGATGCCCGGCTTCTGTTGGATCCCGAGGAACGGCCGGCATGGGCCAAGGTTCGCCTGATGCTCAGCGGAAAGCCCCTGCTCGATCTTCCAGCACAGGACGGCGTCGATACAGCCGCTTCGTTTGTTGCTCCCTTGCATTTCGAATCGGTCATCGACGGCGAAAAACAGCAGCTGTCGTTGTTGCTTGATCGGTCCGTACCACTTGCAGCGCTGTTACCGGCAAGGCACGTCGTCGGCTTTGGCGTCATGACCGGGCTGGCTTTGTTTGCGGCGATGTTTGCACTGCGCCAGCGATCGACAACCCTCCGGTTGCGGCGGACGGTGGGTGAAGCTGAGATACGTGCAGTGCTACATGAACGCGAGACAATGCTCGCGCATGCCTCGCGCGTCAATGCGTTGGGCGAGATGGCGTCAGGCATCGCGCATGAGCTGACGCAGCCGTTGACCGCAATCCTTAGCCACAGCCAGGCAGCGCTTAGGCTGACGGACGCGGATACGTTCGATATTCACCCCATTTGCAAAGCGCTTGAAGTCAACGTGCGCGAGGCCAAACGGGCCGGGGAAATGCTGAAGCGGATGCGCGACTATGCCTCTAACAGGGTACCTGAACCAGTCAGGAGCGCAATCAATGGAATCGTCACTGAAATCGAGGCTCTAACCAGTATCGATTTGAAGCAGCGCGGCATCCGCCTCGACTGCAGCCTTGCCGCTGAGCCGCTGGAGGCCGTGGCCGACCCTATCGAGCTCGAACAGGTGCTGCACAATCTGATACGCAATGCAGCCGACGCACTTGAGGGCGCAGACACGAAAGCGGCAACGATCCGTATCGAGACACAGGCCGCGGGCTGCGAGGCCAAGATCATCGTCAGCGACAATGGGCCAGGCATCGCCACGGATGCCCTGCCAAGATTGTTTCGCCCCTTCTTCACGACCAAGCCCGAGGGCATGGGACTGGGACTATCCCTGTGCGCAACACTGGTCGAACGTATCGACGGGAGAATAGAAGCGGAGAATTCCGCCGGAGGCGGGGCAAGGTTTACGGTTACGCTGCCAAGACTACCAAGCAGGGAAGCACCGTGAACAAGTACAGGGTCTATCTGGTCGAGGATGACGAAGCCGTCAGGGAGGCGATCGCCTTTCTGCTCAGCACCTATGGGATTGCCGTAGAGGCCTTCGGCGACCCCAGGACGTTCCTTGCACATATCTGTGAAGAGAAACCGGGTTGCCTGGTGGTTGATCTGCGCATGCCGATGGTTTCGGGGCTGCAACTTCACGCGCAAATGACAGGACGCGGTATCGACTGGCCAACGATTATGATCACTGGCCACGGTGACGTTGTCGCCTGCCGTCGTGCCTTCAAAGCCGGGGTCGAGGACTTCCTTACCAAGCCAATTGATAGCGAAGTTCTGATCGTGGCCCTTCAGCAGGCTTTCGCAAGGCTAGATGCGCGGCAGGAGCGCCGCGAAGCACGACTGCAACTGGCGCAATTGACCGATCGCGAACGCCAGGTTTTCGATATGGTCGTTGGCGGATGGGCAAGCAAAGAGATTGCGGCAGCACTCGGTGTATCGGCGCGCACCATCGATGCGCATAGGGCAAAGATCGCCGAAAAACTTGGAACCAGCTCCGTGGCCGAGTTCGTGCGGCTGACCCTCGCCGGCGAGGGGCACGGTAGGTAGCTCTACCTATCCAGGGTGGTGGGAACACGGATTCTGCGAAGCGAGCCGCTTTGTTAAGTCTTTGGCCGGACGAAACAACTCTCCGAACATGGACGGAACCACACAATGATCAAAAGTTTACTTGTCGCCGCCTCTATCGTTGTCTTCTCGATGAGCGGGGCCGAGGCCGAACTTCTCACCGAAAAGAATATTCCGTCAGACCTTGCCGTCGAAATCGCCAGAAGCGCGGTTCAAGCCTGTGCCGCGGACAAATATAACGTGACCGCGGCCGTCGTCGATCGCGCGGGCGTCCTTCGCGCGCTGGTTCGCGCTGACAATGCCGGATCGCATACGGTTGAATCCGCGCGTGCCAAGGCATTTACCTCCGCATCGTCGCGGATGCCGACCTCGAAGCTGGCGGAAAATGCCGCAAGCATCCCGGCATCCGCTCAGTTGGTCAATATACCGGGCTTTCTGGCGCTTGGTGGCGGCGTGCCGATCAAGACTGGCGACGTGACAATCGGAGCCATCGGCGTCGGTGGTGCTCCCGGCGCTAATTTGGACGAGGCATGCGCTGTCGCCGCGATCAGAGGGGCTGCCGAGGAGCTGAAATAATCCTCGTTCACTCGCGTAGCGCTTGCTCGCCGCTGTTGCTGGCGGCGTGCAAGCCTCGCTTGGCGCGCTGTGAGCCTGTCGCAACAAACCTTCAGCCCTGTGTCTGCCGATATCGGGCACGCCGATACCTATCAGTTCAAGTTGAATAATCCGCCGCTCATCGAGCGGTTAAGCTATAGCGGGTCTGCGCTGCGGCTGGGCACCAACTTCGGACCTAAGCCGACTGCCTGATCTTGATGCTGAATGGCAAAATGATTCTCGATCCCGCCGCGTAATCCTCTTGGGGAGCCTCAATTAACCGGGCTATCGCAGGCCCGTAATCGAATGCCGGAACCGTCACGGTCGACAGCCAGGGAGCCAGCCAATCGTTTAGACGGTTGTCATCGAAACCCATCATGATGACATCGTCAGGAATTTTAAGCCCCAGTTCAATCGCTGCGCGATGGACACCATAGGCGATCATATCGTTGCCGCAGAAAATGGAGAGGCGCTTTTTGCTTTTTGAAAGCAATTTAAGCCCCTGCTCATAGCCGGCCTCCATCGTATAGGCAGCCTCGACCTTCTTGACCGGACCGCTATCGCCCAGACCGGCTATGAAACCATCAAGCCGCTCGCTGCTTCCCGAATAGCTTTTCGGACCGTGGATCGCGACGCAGTTGATATAACCGCGCTCCGCAAAATATTGGCCGACTGCCATACCTGCAGCGAAATTGTCGACGCCCACATATGGCGCGACGATTCCCTCGGCCGGGCGGCGATTTACGAAGATTATGTTCTTTTGCCGGGAGCATAGTTCGCGCAACCGCGGGGTATCGATCGCACCTTGTAAAACGATGGCTTGCGCGCGCAGCCCCTGCGCGTCGGCAAGCAGACGATCCTGCTGCTCTGCGTTTTCGGCCGCATTCGCCAGGACCATCGAAAGCCCCGACGACTTCAAAGCATTTTCCAAAGATGCGGCAACGTCGGCGGTAAAGTGGTTCGACGCATCCGGCACGAGCATCACCACCACGCTGCTGCGAGCAAGACGGAGGGACCTCCCGATCTCCGAAGGAGTATAGCCGAGAATCTCCGCTGCCTTCTTGACGCTCTCAATTGTGTGAGGCGCGACTGCATCGGCTTTTCCGCCAAAATATCGCGACACGGTTGCCGTAGACACACCCGACAGGCGCGCGACATCTCTGACAGTAGGCGGCTTGGTCATCGCGGAAAACTCATATCACTACTTCTAGCATCCGCTTCGTCGAAGCGGAAGGTCTCGGATGGCGTCGCCAGACGGACGACAAAAGGCACCCTTCATGCTCAACAACACCTCGTCAAGCAATTTTCCGCTTGTTCACCGAACAAGGGCGACCGCCGCGGAAAGCAGCCGCAAATTGAGCGTCGCGGCATGGGAACTGCTGGTCGGCCAAACCTAGCCGTTCGACCCTCCACAGCTCTTCCAAGACACCGGCATTGCCGACGCGACCGATGGAGACCTGGTCGCGCCTCAAAGGAGGGTGCACTTCCCAATGGCCGGTCGCTCCGGTCGATTGCGCGGCAGCTTACATTTCCGCTCGTTCGACCAGCACAACGAAGGCGCAATGTAATCGTTGACATTATCAAAAATTCATCGTTGTATACGTTAACATCCGACGATCCAGTTCGGCTGCCACAAATTTACGGCGTCCGCCGGGGAGCGAACCGGTGGATACGACCTGCCAGTATTTTCGTCGCGAAGGGAAGATCGATGATGCGCATAGGAATTCTGGGGTGCGGAAGAATCGGGCAGGTCCACGCGCAGTCGATTCAGCGAATTCCGCAGGCAAAGCTTGTTGCCGTCGCCGACGTTTCGGCATCCGCTGCCGAAGCCGCCGGGCGCCGTTTTGGAGTCGAGGTGCGCAATCCCTCCGACATCCTTGCCGCCAACGACGTCGATGCGGTGGTGATCGCGACCTCAACCGCCACCCACTTTGATATGATCCACGCAGCGGCGGCAGAGAAGAAAGCCATCTTTTGCGAAAAGCCGATCGACCTTTCCTCGGAACGAGTGCGAATTTGCATCGACGCGATTGAAAAGGCCGGGGTGCCTTTCATGACCGCCTTCAACCAGCGGTTCGATCCGCATTTCGGAGCCCTGCGACAGCGGGTCATCAACGGCGAAATAGGCGATGTCGAGACGATCTCCATAACGTCCAGAGATCCTGCGCCGCCGCCGGTCAGCTATATTAAAGGCTCCGGGGGGCTTTTCCGGGACATGATGATCCACGACCTGGACATGGCGCGTTTTGTCCTGGGAGAGGAGCCCGTGCAAGTTTATGCAGTCGGCTCCAACCTGGTTGACCCTACGATCCGCGATGCGGGCGATGTGGATACGGCCGCAGTCATCCTTACGACTTCCACTGGTCGGATTTGCCAGATCACCAATTCTCGCAGAACGACGTACGGATATGACAAACGCCTTGAGGTACATGGTTCGAAAGGCATGCTGCGCGTCGCGAACGTCCTCGAAAATCTCGTCGAGAGCGCGAATAGCACGGGCTTCGAAAGTGCGCGTGCGCAGCCCTTTTTTCTCGAACGGTTTGGAGCCGCTTATCTCGCCGAGATGGAGCATTTTGTGAAAGCCGTTTCGGCGGGCGTCAAGCCAACACCCGATGCGCAAGACGGTCTGCGCGCGCAATTGATCGCAGATGCCGCAACCCAGTCCTGGCAAGAAGGCCGGCCCGTGTCGATCGCCCGCTAGCCATCTCTATCAACAAATACCTCCATCAACTCAAGGCAGGGAAAACCATGAAGGTTGCAGTTATCGGGTTGGGTCGCGTCGCCGAGCTTCATGTCCAGGCCCTTCGCCAACTTGGCTCCCATACATTTGTCGGGGGATGGACCCGGTCATCAAGCAAGGCCGACGCCTTCTGCCAGCGGTTCGGCGGGACCGCCTATCCAACGCTTGAACATCTGCTGGGAGATCAGCGTATCGACGCCGTGCTTGTTGCGACAAGTACAGCTTCACACTTCGAATATGCGAAACGTTCGCTCATGGCGGGAAAACATGTGCTTTTGGAAAAGCCGCTCTGCGAGGTCGCCGCGCAGATCAAAGAACTCGCAGATGTTGCGAAGGAACAGAAGCGAACCTGCATGCCGTCGCACAACTATATCTATGCAGAAAGCATGAGACGATTGAAGGCTCACATCAAAGCGGAGCGTCTTGGGGAGATCGTCAACTTTTGGGCGATCTATAACAAGCGGCACGACGCGTCGATTGGTGAACCTGATCTTACCATGCGTGAGCTTATGATACATCACGCTTATTGCCTGCTCTACTTCCTGGGGCGACCTTCGCATGTATATGCGACCGGCACCAATGTTCATTTTACGAACAAGGATGCTCATGACCAGCTCATGATTACGGCAGAATATGCCGACGGAAAAATTGCAAACCTCTGGGGCAGCTTCTCCGCGGATGATCGAAGCCGCGAGCCTTGGTCCTGTTACTTCAAGGTCATCGGCATGGACGGAAGTGGTGTGGTGCCGTGGGACGTCACCAAATTTGGCGACGCGACGATCCCGTTCTGGGATGACGCCACCTATTGGGACAGCTTCCTTCAAGTGCAGAGTTATTTTCTCGATGAGTGTCTGACCAGGTCTCAGGAGCCGCTGTCGACATTGGACGATGCCTACGATGCCGCTGTGCTTTTGGACGCCGCGCGTCGCTCTCTCGTGGAGAAGCGGCGGATCGAGATCGACTATTCCTGAAAGGTGGAGGAGGCGGGGATTTTGACCAGGCCCCGCAATTGAAGGCCGAACGACAGACGGCCAATGCCGTCGCCGGCTTCTTCTTCACCCGCAATGTCGACTTTGAAAAACCGGCCATCCTTTCGAGCGCCGGCAATGTCCATGCAGAAAAATTCATCTCCTATCCAACCACTCACGCTTGAACCTGGAGCCAACTATGCTTGATCTGCAAAACGCCAAGGGCCAGAATATCGCCCAGACGATCGAAAACTTCATGACGCTTGATCTGACGGGTGTCGGCCTCATAGGCAAGATCTACAACGCGCTGCAATCGCATCAGCCTGGTCCCGCCTGCATGGATGCCGCCAACCTGATCGTCGATGTGGTTCGCGAGCACGGTGGCCCGATCGTGATTGCGACGGGATTTCCTGAAGGCGGCGGCGTGCCGGAAACCGACGGCCCGGTAGGCGCAGCGCTCCTCGCGCGTGCGCTCTTCCTCGGGCTTGGTGTCGAGACCGTTATTCTGACCGATGACGATTGGGTCGGTATGATGGAGGGGACATGCCGAGGCGCCGGCCTTGCGCCGCTTTCGTTCCCTCAGGATGGCCAGATCAGGTCGGTCGACTTCGTCCGGCCAGTCTATATCCGCAGCGTCCCGAAAGATACGGCGGGGTGCAAGATCATCACGGATCAGCTTCTCGAGGTGACAAAGCCTTCGCTGGTGATCTCGATCGAGCGGCCCGGCCAGAACGACAAAGGCCTTTACCACGGACTTGGCGGGCGTCCGCTCGACAATCTCGTCGCCGATCTCGACCAGTTTTTCCTGAGCGCCAAAAAGCGCAAGATTCCCTTCATTGCCATCGGGGATGGCGGCAACGAACTTGGCATGGGGCTGATCGGTGAAGATCTCAAGGTTTTCTCGCCCAAGGCCAGGGATAGCGGACATCCCGGCCGCGGCGGCGTTGCTGCGGCAACCGCGGCGGATCATCTCATCGTATCGAATGTCTCGAATTGGGGAGCAACCGGGTTGATCGCCGCGCTTTCCGCACTTTTGGAGAAACCGTCAATCTTTCACGACGGCGCGTTGGAACGCAGATGCATAGAACAGTGCGTCTCGTTCGGGGGCGTCGATGGCATGTTCATGGGACCGGAACCGGCCGTTGACGGCATCTCCGCTCGAGAATGGGAAGGGCTCGTTGATACGCTGCGCAACACGCTTGACCGCTTGGCCGGACGGGTTATCGGATGGAAAGGCGACAGCGGCGACTGGCGCCAGTTGAAGTGACTGATGTATCCGAGGGCTCGCCGACTGATGGCACGCAGACGCGCAAGCTCTAAGTCTCGAAGATGACCGTCGGCGCCTGAGTCCTGCCGATTTGCCATGACTTCGTCGCGGTCGGAATGCCGACCGCGACGAATCTTTTGAACGCCTCGACATTTGCCCCGCCAGCCGCGATCTGAGCCTTGCTTGTCAAAGCCGTTCCTGCAGCAAGGCGCTCCCCGAACTGCGGGTTTGAGAGCCTTTGGGCAAGGGCGGCCGCGGCCGCGATCGATGCGTCCGCTACGCATGGCGTCTCCACTTCCTACCACCATGCCATCCCTCCTTTGCTCGCGAACGACGCCGATCGAATCCGGCGTCAACGAAAATGTAATCGTTGACATCGTGTTTTTTGTGATGTTGTATACGTTAACATCGCAAATTGGCGATCGAGCCTTCACGGCTCCCGCAGATCTCGAAACAGGGC
>NZ_LOKU01000018.1:0-94230 GCF_002211295.1 Rhizobium sp. N122
AGGCTCTCCCACGGGCTTGGTGTCCCAAAGGTGCAACGGTCTTCCATCCGCCACCGCAATAGGCAGTACTACGCCAATAGCGGGTAAAGGGAAGTTACAAAGGTGCCGGCAGGCGGATGAGGGGCAGATCTCAACGCCCACCCGCAATCCGTTCGAAGGCCGAAGGCTCGGGAATGCCGAGATCGAGGCGCTGGCGGATCGCCTCGGCGCATTCGAGTGCGGTGAGCACCGACGTATCGACCTCCATGTCATAAATGCCGGGCCGGTGCACTTCATCCTGCCAGCGCTGCACCGGTTCGGGGATCGGCACCTCCTCGGTGGCTCTTACATACAGCGTCTCGCGGCCTTGCTGCTTGAATTCCCGGCGCTGCATGATCGTCCCGATCGGACAGCGCACGCCGACGAACAGCACGGAAAAGCCGTCCAGGCGCCTGGCGCAGTCGCCGAGAATGCCGAGCGGCTGCGAGTAGCTGTCATGATGGCCGAGATCGGCGACCACATTGAGCCCCAATCCGGCATGGATGGCGATCGATTCGTAAAGGGCCGCATAGAGGAAGGGCACCAGCTCTTCGAGTTCCGGCCGCTCGCCGCCGGGCCTGAGGCCGATGCCAGGCAGATAGCGCTTCGGCGTCATGGCATTGTAGCTGTCGACGCCGAGGTTGATCCACGGCCCCTCGAATTCCTCCTGGATCGCGCGGGCAATGCTGGATTTGCCGCTTCTGGGCGCACCGTTCAAAATAATGATCTGTCCGGCATGGCTGTCGTTGGTCATCAGCTTCTTCTTCTGTTTGGCGCGAATCACTGAGACGAAACCGCGCAGGCATTTCCATTCGGGATGCGAATACTTTATGGGAGAGTTAAGGCAGCATGGGCTGCCGAGAAGGAATGGCCAGAAGGAATGGTATGAGCGAAGATAGCGCCCATTATCCCCCCGTCGATCCGGTCAGAACCGGCATCAAGGGCTGCTGCCCGCGCTGCGGCCAGGGCAAGCTGTTCGACGGCCTGCTCGGGGTCAAGCCGCATTGCGCTTCTTGCGGCCTCGATTATTCCTTCGCCGATTCCGGCGACGGGCCGGCCGTCTTCGTCATCCTCATCGTCGGCTTCATCGTCATCGGCCTGGTGCTGTGGCTGCAGGTGAATTACGGGCCGCCGATCTGGGTGCACATCCTGCTCTTCGGCCCGCTGACGATCGCCCTGTCGCTCATGACGCTCCGCTGGTTCAAGGGCATCCTGATCGCCATGCAATACCGCCACAATGCCCGCGAAGGACGCCTGAGTGACTGAAATGGAGCCTGTCCTGCCGCGCCGCCGGCTGCCTGTCATCACCGGCATCCTGGTGCTGATCGCCCTTGCCATCCTGATTTCGCTCGGCACCTGGCAGGTCGAACGCCTCCATTGGAAAGAGGGCCTGCTCGCCGATATCGCGGCGCGGCAAGTGGCTGCCCCCGTGCCGCTCGCCGATATCGAGGCGATGGCGGCAACCGGCGGCGATATCGAATATCGCAAGGTCACCGCCACCGGCCGCTATATCAACAACAAGGAGCGCCACTTCTTCGCCACCTGGCGCGGCCAGACCGGCTTTTATGTCTATACGCCCCTGGAGCTTGCCGACGGGCGCGTGCTCCTGGTCAATCGCGGCTTCGTTCCCTATGAGAACAAGGAGCCGGAAATGCGCATGCAGGGCCAACTGACGGATCAGCAGACCGTCACCGGCCTCGCTCGCGAAAAACTGCCCGGCAAACCTTCCTGGGTGGTGCCCGACAACGACGTCGCCAAGAACATCTTCTATTGGAAGGATCTCGACGTCATGGCCGAAAGCGTCGGGCTGGAGAAGGCGCGCGTCATTCCGTTTTTCGTCGATGCCGATTCCACCCCCAATCCGGCCGGCCTGCCGATCGGCGGCGTTACCCAGGTCGATCTGCCGAACGACCATCTGCAATATGCCTTCACCTGGTATGGACTGGCCGCCGTGCTTGTCGCGGTGGTGGCCATCTCCTGGTTTCGCAAGCCCGGCAAGCAGCCTCGGCAATAGTATCGCTTCAATTCTCGACTATATTGGGCTAGAGGTCGATTGCCCCTCGCGGGACCTGTGACGGGCACAGGACTGAAGAATTCTTGACGGAACAGACATGAATATTGCAGCGAAACCTCCCTTGACGATCAGGCTCTGCGGGCCGCGCGGCTTCTGCGCCGGCGTCGACCGCGCTATCCAGATCGTCGTGCTGGCGCTGAAATCCTATGGCGCGCCGGTCTATGTACGCCATGAGATCGTTCACAATCGTTATGTCGTCGAGGGGCTGGAGGCCAAGGGCGCCGTCTTCGTCGAGGAACTGGACGAGATCCCGGCCGAACATCGCGCCCAGCCGGTCGTCTTCTCCGCCCATGGCGTGCCG
This sequence comes from Rhizobium sp. N122, assembly GCF_002211295.1. Taxonomy (NCBI): domain Bacteria; kingdom Pseudomonadati; phylum Pseudomonadota; class Alphaproteobacteria; order Hyphomicrobiales; family Rhizobiaceae; genus Rhizobium; species Rhizobium sp. N122. The sequence continues at coordinate 2,394 of NZ_LOKU01000018.1, forward strand.
AAATCCGTGCCGGAGGATGCGGCAAGCCGCAACCTGTTCTATCTCGACGCCACCTGCCCGCTGGTTTCCAAGGTCCACAAGCAGGCGATGCGCCACAATCGCCTCGGCCGCCATGTCGTCCTGATCGGCCATGCCGGCCACCCCGAGGTGATCGGCACCATGGGACAGCTGCCGGAGGGATCGGTTTCGCTGATCGAGACGATCGAGGATGCCGATGCCTATGCGCCCGCCGATCCGGACAATCTCGGCTATGTCACCCAGACGACGCTGTCGGTCGACGACACGGCCGGCGTCATCGCCCGCCTGCAGCAGCGTTTTCCCAACCTGACCGCCCCGGCCGCCGATTCGATCTGTTATGCGACGACCAATCGCCAGGAAGTGGTGAAGCAGGCGGCCCCCGGCTGCGATCTCTTCATCATCGTCGGCGCGCCGAATTCCTCCAATTCCAAGCGCCTCGTCGAAGTGGCGCTGAGGGCAGGGGCGACGAAATCGATCCTCGTGCAGCGCGCCGCCGAACTCGACTGGGACGAGATCGGCGCGATCTCGACGCTCGGCCTTTCCGCCGGCGCTTCCGCCCCCGAGGTCATCGTCAACGAGATCATCGAGGCCTTCCGCGCCCGCTTCGACGCCCGCGTCGAACTGGCCGAGACGGTGCAGGAAACCGAGAATTTCCTGGTCAACCGCGAATTGCGCAGCATCGAGCTGACGGCGGCCGACATGGCCTTCGTCAACGGCTGATCCCCATATTGAAACCTTATCGACGCCGGATGGTCGATCCGGCGGCCGAATAACAGCAATGCATGAAGGCGAGACCTCACTTGGCAGTCTATACCGATATCGCCGAAGACGATCTGAAATGGTTCCTGACGGAATATGACGCGGGCACGCTGCTCTCCTACAAAGGGATCGCCGAGGGTGTCGAAAATTCCAATTTCCTGCTGCACACCTCCAAGGATCCGCTGATCCTGACGCTCTACGAGAAGCGGGTGGAAAAGACCGATCTGCCGTTCTTCCTCGGCCTGATGCAGCATCTCTCGGCCCGCGGCCTGTCCTGCCCGCTGCCGCTGCCGCGCCGCGACGGCGCGCTGCTCGGCTCGCTCTCCGGCCGGCCGGCCGCACTGATCTCCTTCCTCGAAGGCATGTGGCTGCGGAAGCCGGAGGCCAAACATTGCCGCGAAGTCGGCAGGGCGCTGGCCGAGATGCACGTGGCCGGCCACGGTTTCGAACTGACACGGGCGAACGCGCTCTCGATCGACGGCTGGCAAACGCTCTGGGAAAAATCCGAGGCGCGCGCCGGCGAGGTCGAGGCCGGCCTGCAGAACGAGATCCGCGGCGAACTTGATTTCCTCTCCGCCGCCTGGCCGAAAACCCTGCCGGCCGGCGTCATCCATGCCGACCTCTTCCCCGACAACGTCTTCTTCCTCGGCGATCAGCTCTCCGGCCTGATCGATTTCTATTTCGCCTGTAACGACCTGCTCGCCTATGACGTCTCGATCTGCCTGAATGCCTGGTGCTTCGAAAAGGACGGCGCCTACAACATCACCAAGGGCACGGCGATGCTCGAGGGTTACCAGAGCGTGCGCCCCCTGAGCGGCGAAGAGATCGCCGCCTTGCCGGTGCTGTCGCGCGGTTCGGCGCTGCGCTTCTTCCTGACCCGGCTCTATGACTGGCTGACGACGCCCGAAGGCGCCATGGTCACCAAGAAGGACCCGCTCGAATATCTGCGCAAACTGCGCTTCCACCGCCAGATCGGCTCGGCCGCCGAATACGGATTGAGCCTATGAAACACGTCGATATCTTCACCGACGGCGCCTGCTCCGGCAATCCCGGCCCCGGCGGCTGGGGCGCCGTGCTGCGCTATGGCGACGTCGAAAAGGAGCTTTGCGGCGGCGAGGCGGATACGACCAACAACCGCATGGAGCTGCTGGCGGCAATCTCGGCGCTGCAGGCGCTGAAAAGCCCTTGCGAGGTCGATCTTTATACCGACAGCGCCTACGTCAAGGACGGCATCTCCAAGTGGATTTTCGGCTGGAAGAAAAACGGCTGGAAGACAGCAGACAAGAAGCCGGTGAAGAACGCGGAGCTCTGGCAGGTGCTCGAAGAAGCCCGCAACCGCCACAAGGTGACGCTGCACTGGGTCAAGGGCCACGCCGGCCACCCGGAAAACGAACGCGCCGATGAACTTGCGCGCCGGGGCATGGAGCCGTTCAAGAAGGGCAAGGCGGTTTCGTTTTAGCGTGTCGCGACGATTTTAGGGTTGGCTTGTGCCTGAAGGCTGCCCCTCACCCTAACCCTCTCCCCGTAAAAACGGGGCGAGGGGACGTGCCACGCGAGGCGTTGGCGAGGGACAGAAAGGTTGCGGCATACCCCCTTCGCCCCGCAAGCGGGGAGAAGGTGCCGGCAGGCGGATGAGGGGCGGGCACCGATTCACGATGACATCGACGCGCCCAGAGCGCTAACCCTGGGACACATCACGCCGCACCACGTGCTGGACCCCGTCCGGCACCGTCTCGATAAGGTCACGCAGCGGCATCGGTTGCAGATTGAAACGATCGAGCACGGCCCGGCTTGGCAAAGCCCAGCAAAATTCCAGGTCGGCGTCACCGTCGCGGATACGGTGGACGATATCGGTTTCATGGAAGGGCAGGGCGCTCAGGAGTTCCGCTTGATAATAGAAGCCGACTTCATGGATCTTTCGTCCCGCGAACTCGAAAAAATTCTCGATGATGAAGCGCAGCGGCCCGACCGTGGCCTGGCAGCCGATCTCCTCTTCTATTTCGCGGGCCAGCGTTTCTGCGCCCGCCTCGTGAAACTCCACGCGGCCGCCGGGCAGGACCCAGAAAGTGTCGCCGATGACGCGATGGATGAGGATGTGGCCATGGGATCGGATCAATGCACCGGCCCGCAATTGGAAGCGGGAATTGCTGGCATCCAGCACGATCATGGTTCGCCCGGCGTCGTCCATGGTCAGTGTCCTCCAGGGGCGTCGGCAAATGGCTTATCTCGGGTTTCGAAAGCCGACAATGGGCAAGATCGCACCTTCTTGCTCCGCCAGGCTTTTGGCGGGTCAAAGATGGACGAGGCGATGCCACGATTCCCCTTCGCCCCAGCGGGGAGAAGATGCCGGCAGGCAGATGAGGGGGCGAGCGACGACAGGAGCGAGGCACTGAGCGGCAAGCGAAGGGCAATGAATGGTGTGCCGTGCGGTCCCCTCATCCGACCCTTCGGGCCACCTTCTCCCCGCTGGGGGGAAGAGGGAGCCAGCAGCGACCTTCGTATCCCATAACGGCCCACTGCATGAAATCATGCGTATCAAAACAGCGCCCGAAATGCTCTCATCCCACCTATTGCCGCGCCGTCGCCGCCCCCTGGATCAGCTGGTGCAGATATTCGAGCTTGGCCACGACGGGTGAGGACAGCACGAAGGGGTAGGAGTCCGGTTGGCCCATGCTGCGCTGGATGGCGTTGATCGCCAGGCTGAGCGGCACCCAGGCGCTGACCAGCTGTTCGGCGCTGCTTGCCCGGTAGGGGAGGAAATCCACTTCGCCGGCGATTTCCTCGTGGCCGCGCGGATCGATGGCGATGCCGAAGGCGCGGGCAGTTTCGAGCGTGTCGACGATATGCAGGTAATGGGCGAAACATTCGGCGAAATCCTCCCAGGGGTGGGAGGCCGCATAGGCGCTGATGAAACTGTCCTGCCATCCCAGGGGCGCGCCGCCGGCATAGTGTTTCTGCAGGGCGGCCGCATAATCCTGACGTTCGTCGCCGAAGACGGCGCGGAAGTCCGCAAGGCCGTCGCGGTCGCGCACCAGCTTGTTCCAGATGAAATGGCCGGTCTCATGGCGGAAATGGCCGAGCAGGGTGCGATAGGGTTCGTTCATCGAGCTGCGCGCCTGTTCGCGCGTCGCATCGTCGGCCTCTGCGGCGCGGATGGTGATCAGCCCTTCCTCGTGGCCGGTCATCGCCGGCACGACATAGCCGTTGCTCTCGATCGCATCCTCGAGGAAATCGAAGACCAGGCCACCTTCCGGATCCTGCACCCGATCGGGATGCGGCAGCCTCCAGCGCAACAGCGAATAGAAAAGATGACGCTGCGCCTGGCCGATGCGCCGCCAGCGATCGATGCCGTTCTGGGTATCGGTGTTCGGAACCAGCCGGTTGTGGCGGCAGGCGACGCAGAATTCGCTGTCGCTATCGCCGTCCACCAGCCAGTTGCAGATGTCGAGGCCGGCATTGGCGCAGAAGCGCACGTCGCGATCGGGATTGGAAACGAGCTGCCAGAGCGTTTCGTCGCGCGGCTCCAGCGCATGCATGGCGAGATCGCCCGGCCGGAAACCGAGCCGATGGTTGCAGCGCACGCAGTGGCGGTTGTCGAAGTGGACGACCTGATCGCAGTTGTCGCAGGCGAAAAGCTTCATCGTCTTGATCTCAGCAAAGCAGCGGCGGATTAAAAATGCCTGCCGCGCGAGGGCGCAGCAGGCATGGTTCATGACGGATGAGCGGATGGCTCAGAGCCGGTCGACGGCGCCCTTGAGCTTGTCCTTGACTTTGCCGGTTGCGACCTGGCCCTTGCCTTTGGCTTCCTGAACGGCGCCCTTGGCCTGCATTTCGCGATTGTCCGCGGCCTTGCCGACGGCCTGCTTGGTCTTGCCGGCAATTTCATTTGCCTTGCCTGAGATCTTGTCGCTGGTGCTACCCATATGTGATGTCTCCTTCGTCAAGCATGGGCCTCGTGCCCGTGTTTGCCGAAATGAAACGTCAGCCGGCGCAATTCGTTCCAGCTATATCAGGCCGGCCTTATCAAGCATGCCCGGCTTCTTTGGAAAGCATGGCGGCGGTCACGCCCATGCCGGCGAGCGCCCGCTCGTATTTGTCGTCGAGGCTGCGATCGAAGATCAGTTCCTCATTGGCCGGGCAGGTGAGCCAGCCATTGTTGACGACCTCGTTTTCCAGCTGGCCGGCGCCCCAGGAGGAATAGCCGAGCAGCATCGTCGCGCGCGTCGGACCATCGCCCTTGGAGATGGCGCGCACGATGTCGAGCGTCGCCGTCAGGCAGATGTCGTCGCTGACGGGGATCGAGGAGTCGCTGGAATAATCATCCGAATGCAGCACGAAGCCGCGGCCGCTTTCCACCGGGCCGCCGGTCTGGATCGGGAAATCGCGCGCCCGCTGCGGCAGCACGATCTGATCTTCCTGCTTGATCATGTCGAGATGCAGCAGCACATCGGTGAAGGTCAGGCTTTGCGGGCGGTTGATGACGAAGCCCATGGCGCCGGCATCGGAATGCGCGCAGATATAAATCACCGTGCGCGCAAAATTGCGGTCCTCGATGCCGGGCATGGCGATGAGGAACTGGCCATCGAAGAAGCCACGTTCCCGTCTGTTCTTCAGCGTCGATAAGGACATCGTTCCTCCTGCTGCCAACCGCATTGAGGCCTTGACAAGAGAAACATGGGCCAATGTCACACATCAATCAACCAAAAATGAAGATTTAAATCGCCGTGACTTCTGGCGGCGAAACCTCGGTTTCGGTAAACCGTTGTTCCATGATGATTATTTCCTCAGTACCGCGCCGGCTTTTCATGGCGGTCATCTCGATGGGCGCAGCCCTTGCCGCCCATTGTTCGGCTCACGCGGAAATGAGCGCCTGGGCGGAGAACGAAGGCGGCCGCATGCGCCTCGTGGCACTGGCGCCCGATGCCGCCGGCAAAATCCGCGCCGCGCTGCAGATCGAGCCGAAACCCGGCTGGATAACCTATTGGAAAGAGCCCGGAAACAGCGGCATTCCGCCCCAGTTCACCATCGCGGCGGGCAGTGGCGTCACGCTCGATGCGATGGCCTATCCCGTCCCGAAACATTTCTTCAACGGCGCGGTCGAGGATATCGCCTATGACGCGCCGGTGACGCTGCCGCTGTCGCTCCATGCGGCGGGCAAAGCCCCGGTCGAGATCGACGGCGTCGCCTTCATCGGTATCTGCAAGGATATCTGCATTCCCTTCCAGGCGAATTTTCAGCTGAAGCTCGGCCCGGCCATCCAGTCCCACCCACAGGAGGAGGCGATCCTTGCGGCGGCCGATGCGACGCTGCCGCAGCCGCCATCGGCCGATTTCGGCGTGACCGCGCATGCGATGTCGCCCGATCGCAAGACGCTGGCGCTGACACTGGTTTTGCCGGGCGAGGGGCCAGGCGGGGGAAAGGGCGCGCCCGATATCATCGTCACCGGCCCGAGCGGCTATGCCTTCACCAAGCAGATCGGCGGCAAACGCGATGGCGCCACCTTCAAGACCGATGTCGCCATCGGCAAGCTGCCGAAGGATTACGATCTATCGGGCAAACGCTGGGGTGTGCTGGTCATCGATGGCGGCAAGGCGATGGAGACCACGCTTGCCTTTGAGTGACCGGGACCTATAGTCGCCTCGACCCCTGCGGCGCCCGCCGCTGAAAAGGCCAAAACCCAACAGCCGGAATCAAGGAGAAAACCATGACCATCGCGATCGGCGACAAGCTTCCTGCCGCCACCTTCAAGGAAAAGACCGCCGACGGCCCGGTCGAAATCACCACCGAACAGCTCTTCTCCGGCAAGCGCGTCGTGCTCTTTGCGGTGCCGGGCGCCTTCACGCCCACCTGCTCGCTGAACCACCTGCCGGGCTATCTCGAAAACCGCGACACCATCCTCGGCAAGGGTGTCGACGATATCGCCGTCATATCCGTCAACGACTGGCACGTCATGGGCGCCTGGGCGCAATCCTCCGGCGGCATGGGCAAGATCCACTTCCTCGCCGATTGGGACGCCGCCTTCACCAAGGCCGCCGGCCTCGAAGCCGACCTCTCCGCCGGCGGTCTCGGCCTGCGCTCCAAGCGCTATTCGATGCTGGTGGAAGACGGCGTGGTGAAAGCCTTGAACGTCGAGGAAAGCCCCGGCCAGGCAACGGTTTCGGGTGCTGCGGCGATGTTGGAATTGCTGTGAGTTTGAATAAATCTGCCCCTCACCCTAACCCTCTCCCCGTAAAAACGGGGCGAGGGGACGTACCCCGCGAGACGTCAGCGAGGAACGGAGAGGTCGCGGCACACGCCCTTCGCCCCGCAAGCGGGGGTCCGAAGGACGGGTCGAGACCCGCGGCTCGACCCCGGTCGGTGGCGGCAGCCGGATGAGGGGCGCACGCCGACGGCGAGTTTGCCAGAATCGCGCCCCCAATCTCCGTCATCCCAGGCCTACGAGCCTGGGATCCACGCCCACTGCCGATCGAGGGCAGGGTAGATCCTCTGGTCAAGCCCGAGGAGGACGGAGGGTGGGGAGCTCTTGGAGCAAGACAGCGATGTTTGGCCGGATAGGGGTGCATTGCGCTTCCGTTGATCCCACTCCTTACCGCGCTTCAGCTCAGGCCTGACCTTGGGAGCTCCGCTTACCCCGTGAACTCGCCAATTTGCGGCTCCGAAAAAATTGTCACGGGACCGGAAACCCAATGAAGTTGGTCTAAGAAGGTCGTGAGCCTATGAACGGCTCGTTCTGGCGTTTCCGTCCGCGTCCATTGCCTGGGTTCCACATGCGTATCGATATAGCGGAATTCGATCAGGCCCGATGCTTGCGCTGAAATCCGTAGATGGGCGACCGAGGGCGGGGCGTGCCCGGTTTGCTGAATGCATAGATCAGCCATTGAGGTCCATCCAAACAGCGCGTGTCGAAGCGAATTATGAGCGATGAAATCGGCAAGCTGCTCAACGCCCCGCAAGGCAGAGGAAAACTTTTCGTCGGCCGAATTTTCCCGCACGCTGCGAATATGGTCAACAATGAGGTGCCATGGCCTGATCATGGAGCAAGTCTGGCCGTGCAGCGCCTCACTGTCAAATGGCCGCACCTCTTATCCCCGCAATAACAATCTCGCCAAGAAGTTCCGCCTCAATCTCGCCGCAATCGTTATAACATAACCGTAATGTTATTACATTGTAGGATCAGCCAATGCCCCCGAGCCCCGACCGCCCCTCCGTCAGCCTGCTGGGACAGTCGGCTCTCTCCAGGGGGATCGGCATCTCGCTTGTCGTCGCCGTCCTCTGGCTGGCGATCCATTGGGCGGTTCTGCTGCCATGACGCCGGTGATCCGGATCGACAATCTGACGGTTGCCTATAACCGCCATCCCGCCATCCATCACGTTTCCGGCGCCTTTGCCAGAGGCAGCCTGACGGCGATTGCCGGGCCGAACGGAGCGGGGAAGTCGACGCTGTTGAAGGCGATCATGGGCGAGCTTCGACCGGCCGAAGGCAGGGTCGAGCATCGGCTGGGGCGGGCGGAGTTCGGTTATCTCCCGCAGGCGGCCGAGATCGACCGGCGCTTCCCGATATCGGTCATCGACACCGTCATGCTCGGCTCCTGGAAGGCGGCAGGCGCCTTCGGCCGCATCGCGCCCGGCGAGATCAAGAGGGCAGGCGAGGCGCTGTCCGCCGTCGGCCTTGAAGGTTTTGGAAAACGCCATGTCGGATCGCTGTCGGCCGGACAGTTCCAGCGTGTGCTGTTTGCCCGGCTGCTGTTGCAGGACGCCGGCATCATCCTGCTCGACGAGCCGTTTACCGCAATCGATGCCCGCACCACCAAGGATCTCATCGATATCGTCATCCGCTGGCATGGCGAGGGCCGCACCGTCATCGCCGTGCTGCATGATTTCGAGCTCGTGCGGGCACATTTCCCCGAGACCCTGCTGCTTGCCCGCGAGCTCGTCGGATGGGGGCCGACCGTCGAGGTCATGTCGTCAGCCAATCTACTGAAAGCCCGCGCCATGGCCGAGCGCTGGGACGAGGATGCCGAGGCCTGCGGCCCCGAACAGGTGCCGGCGGCATGACGGCTTACGATCTTTTCCTCGCGCCCTTTGCCGATTTCGGTTTCATGCGTCGGGCGCTCGTCGCCTGCCTCTGCCTCGGGCTCGGCTCCGGGCCGATCGGCGTCTTCCTGATGCTGCGACGCATGAGCCTGATGGGCGACGCCATGAGCCATGCCGTGCTGCCGGGGGCGGCGATCGGCTATCTCGTCGCGGGCTCCTTGTCGCTGACGGCGATGGGGCTCGGCGGCCTCGTCGCCGGCCTGTCGGTGGCGCTGCTTTCGGGCGCCGTCAGCCGGATGACCGTGCTGCAGGAGGATGCGAGCTTTGCCAGCTTCTATCTCGCATCGCTGGCGCTCGGCGTGCTGATCGTCTCGCTGCGCGGCTCGAATATCGATCTGCTGCACGTGCTCTTCGGCACCATCCTGGCGATCGATGCCTCGGCGCTTTATCTCATCGGCGCGATCACCTCGCTGACCCTTGTCGTCCTCGCCTTCATCTACCGGCCGCTGGTGGCCGAATGTTTCGATCCCGGCTTTCTGCGCGCCGTCGGCGGGCGCGGGCCGGTCTATCACGTCCTCTTCCTGCTGCTGGTGGTCCTGAACCTCGTCGCCAGCTTCCAGGCGCTCGGCACGCTGATGGCGGTCGGCCTGATGATGCTGCCGGCGGCCGTCGCCCAGCTCTGGTCGCGCAGCCTGGCCGTGATGATGGCGATCGCGGCCGCAAGTGCCGCCGCCTCCGGCTATCTCGGGCTGATCGCCTCATACCATCTCGAACTTGCCTCCGGCCCGACGATCATCATGACGGCGGCTGTGATTTACGCCTTCTCCATCCTTTTCGCGCCCTCGGGCATTGCCCGGCGCTTCTTTCCCCGCCCGCATCTGAAGGGCTGATCCCAAGGAGACTTCGATGACACCGCACAGACTGCTTCTTTCCGCAGCAATCCCCGCTTTGATGACGCTGTCGGCCGTGCCGGCTTCCGCCGAGACGCTGAAGGTCGTGGCCTCCTTCACCGTGCTTGCCGACGTCGTCAAACAAGTCGGCGGCGACCATGTAAAGGTGACGAGTCTCGTCGGGCCGAACGGCGATCCCCATGAATTCGAGCCGTCGCCGGCCGACGCCAAAAATCTGAACGCGGCCGAAGTGACCTTCGTCAGCGGCGAAGGGCTGGAAGGCTGGATGGACCGGCTGATCACCGCCTCGGGTTACAAGGGCAAGCCGGTGACCGTCTCCGAAGGCATCGACGTCAGCACCATGGAAGAGGACGGCGCGGAGATTACCGATCCGCATGTCTGGAACAGCCCCGTCAACGTCAAGATCTGGGTCGCCAATATCGAAAAGGCGCTGTCTTCGGCCGATCCCGCCGATGCCGCCGCCTTCAAGGCCAATGCCGAGAAGTACACCAGGACGCTGGACGAATTGAACGCCTACGCCCATGCGAAATTCGACAAGGTCGCCGACGACCGCCGCAAGGTGCTGACCAGCCACGATGCCTTCGGCTATTTCGGCCGCGAATATAATGTCACCTTCCTGGCGCCGCTCGGCCTCTCCACCGAAAGCGAGGCCTCCGCCGCCGACGTCGCCAAGCTGATCGAGCAGATCAAGGGCGAGCATGTGAAGGCCTATTTCTTCGAGAATTCCAACGATCCCCGCCTGGTCAAACAGGTTGCCAAGGCAACGGGTGCGGAGCCCGGCGGCGAGCTCTATGTCGAGTCCCTCTCCGACGCCAAAGGACCGGCGCCGACCTATGAGAAGATGTTCCGCTACAATGTCGACCAGCTCGCCGCCGCCATGGCGAAATCGAGCTGAGGAGCGGGGGCTGCGGCTTCGGTCGCGGCCCTCAACGCAATCCCAGAAAAAGTGCCGCGCCGCTTTAATGGGGTTGCGTACAGCCGCCATCGTCTGGATATGCTGTGTTGACACCGGAAGCAACGCAAGGCTGTATTCGGTCTCTTTGCGAAAGGTAGAGACGAGAATGCGCTTCATCAGGGTTATTGCGTTTTTGGCGATGGTGGCATCGATGGCCTGCGGGCCGTTGGCCGAGGCTGGTGCCTTGGACGAAGACGCTTTCGGAAACATGCCGCTGGGCAAGGCCACGAAGTTTTCTCGGATATCGTCCTTCGATGCTCAGGCGGTTTGCCTGCTCCACCCCTACCAGAATCGATTGCCTTCCAGCGATGCATTGGCCGTCCGGGTGAACGAATATCTGGCCGCGAGCAACTACGTGGCTGACGAGGGGCATTTTGCATTTGTGCTGATCGGCAAGGAGGCAATCGAGATTGCAGCCTTCCAACGTTCTCGGAAGCTCGATGTCCTGGCAGAGCATGAGGTTTCGTCCTCGGTCGAGGAGATGTTGCCAAAGGATTTTGCTTCCCATGACTGCGCAAGCGGTCAATCTGCAGCTTTTATCAAGATCGAGTTTCGAGCGAGAAACTACGTCTTGCTAGGCCAGGCGTCCGAAGCGCTTTAGATATTGAGGTCGAAGACCAGGATGCCGGCCAGGCCTCCGTCCGTCGACGAGACGATGCGCTCGCCGACGGCGACATGCTCGGGATGGATGAGATAGGCGTCGCGCGCCTCGGGGCTTTCAAAGGTCACGGCAAAACCGTCGACGAAGCCGCCATGCAGGCCCTCGGGCGAAACGTTCGGCCCGTATTTGATATCCAGAATGCCGGGAATGACCTGCTTCAGGGCGGCGATCGCCGCAAATAGCGATTGCTTCTCGTCTCCAGTCACCGCGGTCTTCAGCCGCAGGAATACGCAGTGCAGGATCATCAGTAAGCCTCCCGATTTTCTGTGCCGGCAGAATAGCCGCGAAAGCCGGGAGGGCAATGGGGTTTATTTTCACGCGGGCGTTGCGGCGTCTGCCGTTATCCCGGAACCGCTGCGCAGTTCCGGGCGACATGCATTTGATCAACTCGCCAGCTTCATTGCTGCCGGCGACCCGCTGCCGCGCGCCATGGCGCCGCCGAGGCCGAAGCGGCCGACGACGGCGGCGAGGTTTTCCGTTTCCTGGGCAAGCCCCTGTGCGGCGGCCGTCGTCTCTTCGACCATGGCGGCGTTCTGCTGGGTGACCTTGTCCATCAGGTCGGCGGCGGCCGAGACTTCCCGCAGGCTGGTTGCCTGCGCCTGGGCGCTGGTGGCGATTTCATTGACCGTGTCGCTCATGCCGACGACGCGATCGACGATCTTGGAGAGTGCCACGCCGGTCTCCTCGACCAGGTTGACGCCGGTCTGGACCTGCGAGGAGGACATCGAGATCAGCCCGCTGATTTCCTTTGCCGCCTGGGCGGAGCGTTGCGCCAGTTCCCGGACCTCCTGGGCGACGACGGCAAAGCCCTTGCCGGCTTCACCGGCGCGCGCGGCCTCGACACCGGCATTGAGCGCAAGCAGGTTGGTCTGGAAGGCGATTTCGTCGATCACGCGGATGATATTGCCGATCTTGATGGAGGAGCCCTGGATTTCGGTCATCGCCTCGATCGCGCGGGCAACGACTTCGCCGCCCTTTTCGGCGTCGGTCCGGGCAAGCTTCATCGTCTGCTGCGCGCTGTTGGCGCCGTCGGAGGTATCGTTGACGCCGCGGGTGACATCACCCAGGGCGGCGACCGTTTCCTCCAGCGAGGCGGCCTGCTGTTCGGTGCGCCGCGCCAGATCGTTCGACGCCGTCGAAATCTCGCCGAGGCCGGAGCGGATGGTGTAGACGGCATGGACAACGTTGCGGATGGTATCTTCCAGAGCGGAAACCGACGTGTTGAAGTTGGCCCGGATCGTCTCGAACTCCGGCGCCACCTTCTCGTTCATCCGCACGGTGAGATCACCCGAAGCCAGAAGGTCGAAGCGGCTCTGCACGACTTCGACGAAATGACGCAGATCCTCCGCTTTGGCCTGCTCGAGGTCGCCCTGGCGTTTGCGGTCGGTCTCGACCTGGGCCTGAAGCGCCTCCTGCTCGTCCTTGAGCGCCTCGCCGCGGGCGAGCTGGTGGCGGAATTTCTCGAGCGCGCCCTTCAGGCTGCCGAGTTCGTCGGCGCCGCCATGATGGTCGATCGGCTCGCGATAATTCCCGCCCGCCATTTTCTGGACGGCACCCAGAATGCCCTGCAGCGGCTTGCCGATCAGCATGCGGCTCGCCGTCAGGATGACGCCGAGCATCACCGCCAGAATGACAAGGCCGCCGATGACAGTGTTGTAGATCTGCTGCCAGACCGGCGCCGAGAAGGTCGCGGCCGGCACATCGAGAACCGCAGCCCAGGTGGTGTTCATGCCGCGGGCGGTGAAGGGATAGACGAGGCGCACGGCGCCATCCGGCAAGCCCGAAATCACCCGCATCTTGCCGTCGGCGAGCGCCTGCTTGACGTCGGCAGCACCAGTATCGGCATAGTCCTTCATCAGATTGTCTTTGTCGGGATGGGCGAGCCACTTGCCGTCATTGGCAAGCAGCATGACCCGGCCGCCGTCGAAGGGGTGCATCTGCGTCAGCGCCGCGGTGAGATCGTCGAGCTTGATGTCGACGCCGGCGAGGCCGACGACAGCGCCGTTCACCCGCATCGGCACCGAAACCGAGGTGACTAGCTTTTTCATATTGGTGAGATAGGGGGAGGTGATGATCGCCTTTCCGCTCTTCAGCGGCGCGCTGTAATATTCGTCCTCAGGCTTGATGGTCCATGTCGAGAACTCCATCTTGCCGTCGTCGCCCTTGGTCCAATAGGGCGTGAAAATGCCTTCCTTGTTCAAGGCGTCGGTGCCGGTTGTGGGGTGGGGACCGTCGATCAGCTCGCACATCCAGGCGCCGAACACGCTCGGATATTGCGGCGCCAGTGTTTTGATCATCGCAACGATGTCGGCCCGGCTTTTCGATCCGCCCTCGACGAAACCGGAGAGGCTTGCGGCAAGCGCCGCACCGGCCGAGGTCGCCTCGGTGATATTGGTCGCCACCTGCTGGCTGACCATGGCCGCCTTTTCGGTCGCAAGCGCCATGACCTCGCGCTCGGTATTGTTCTTGGCACTCACCGCATTGAAGGCGGTGTAGGCGATCAGGACGCCTGCGATCGCAGTGCCGGTCGCAAGGATAAGTTTCGCTGAAACGGTTCTGATCATCTTCAAGCCCTTCACTTCGGCTGATGAATTCTCTTCGGACGTGCGAGGTTATCGAGGAAGGCCGGCAACGCTGAATGGGGGTTAGGCGAGCCATGCATGCGTGCGGTCAGGCACGCGTCTCTGTCTTCGAAACCAGGCGATTTGGAATTTTGGCGGGCTCATCCCGAAGGGGCAGACGGAGATATCACCGCACGCCCTGCGGATCGTCATCGAAGGCGGCAATTTCCCCGCATCGCGATGACGATCTTCATTTGCAGGCAACAGAAGACCAGCAGTCGGTGAATATAAGCTTAAGGGCATAAGCCAATTGCAGCAAAACCGCGCAGTGCTTTGCAGTCGGAAGGCGAAAACGAAATGAAACTCGCCCACCGATTACTCAAATCCATCAACCAAGCCGTCTAGCAAGCTTGGCAACAACACTACATCTGGTCGGTCGTGTTCATGGGGCGCTTGTAGATCTTGCGGACCAGATCGGCGGACAAGGCGCGGGCCTGGTCTTTCTCCGTGGGCGTCATTGTCCGGCAGGTGATCCTGAGATTGGAACCGTCGAGCACTGTCGCGGCACCCGAATTGGCAATCACCAGATGCCAGCTGCAGGAGGCGACCTTGTCGATGGGAACGGCGCCATGGCAGCCGGTGGACAGGCAGAAGGCGACGGTTACCTGGGCGCCGTGATCGCCTTTTTGCGCCAGCTCCATGGCCGTCCTGTAATCCTTGACCCAGCGCTCGCAGTGCGCCGGTTTTTCTCCCGACAGGCAGCTCTTGGTGGCGGGAGTGAGTTCGCCGGCCTGAAGCGGCGAGACGCAAACAACACCCAAGGAGAGGGTGAGCAGAAACTTGAGCATCGAATTTTCCTTGTGCAAGCCATGAGAGGCGCACATCGCAGGCCACAGGTCAATGGCCATCATTGGAGGGGAAGACGCGCCCGCGGCGGGTCGTCAAGCCGCCCTCGCGCGGGAATTGATTGGCGATCGAGCCCTCCGCAACGCGCGGCTGCAACCTCACACGCTGGAGAGACCGGCCGTCAGTTTTTGAATTCGGGCTGCGTCCGGTCGAGCGTGCGCTTGATCGATTCGAAATGGAGGCGTGCGGACTCCGGATCGCCTTCACGCATCTGCAGATAGGCCGCCTCGGCGATCTCCGGAGCGACAGGCAGGACCTTTCGCCCGGTCGACAGGGCAAGGGTCTGAACTTCGCAGGCTCTTTCGAGATAATAGAGGTCGTCCCAGGCTTCCGCTATGGTCGGGCCGCAGACCATGACGCCATGATGCTTCATGAAGACGATGTCGGCATCGCCTATCGCCGAGGCGATGCGATCGCCTTCGCGCTCGTCCAATGCGAGGCCGTTATAGTTCGCATCGACCGCGGTGCGCCCGTAGAATTTCAGGGCGGTCTGGCCGGCGAAGATGAGCGGCTCGCCCTCCGTCATCGAAAGCGCGGTGGCATAGGGCATGTGCGTATGAAAAGCAGCCTTTGCCCTGGGAATGTTCTTGTGAATGCGGGCGTGAATGTAAAAGGCGGTCGCTTCCGGCTTTCCCTCTCCGGCAACGACGTGACCATGAAAATCGCAGACGAGCAGCATGGATGCGGTCAGCTCGCTGAACGCGTAGCCGTAAGGATTGACGAGGAACAGGTCGTCATAGCCCGGCACGACGGCGGAGAAGTGATTGCAGATGCCTTCCTCCATTCCGTAGTGCGCCGCCATGCGGAAACAGGCGGCGAGATCGACGCGCGCACGCCAGATTTCTTCGGTTTCCAGCCTTGGCTGATTGGCGCCGGCCGAACTCGAAACGGAGGAGGTGTTCAGTGAATGGGCCATGATATTGCTCCCTGCTGGGGTGAAGGACGGCGGATGTCAGCTTGCGTTCAGGCGCCGGCGGACAATGCCCGCGTGGAAGTTGGCGCCGTGGATCAGCCCGTCGTCGTTGAAATCGTAATTCGGATTGTGGAGCGGCGCGGAGTCTTCGCCATTGCCCAGGAAGACGAAGCAGCCGGGGACATGGTCGAGGAACCGCGCGAAGTCTTCCGATCCGGTCATCGGCTCGCGCCGGAGCTTGACGTTCTCGGGCGGGAAGACGCTGCCGGCGGCGGCGAAGGCTTCCTCGACCAGGGCGGCATCGTTGAGCAGGGGGGCGAATTCCCGGGTATAATTCACCTCGGCCGCGACATTGTGGGCGAGCGCCGTCCCCTCGGCGATCAGGCGCATCTGCGTCTCGATCGCCGCGCTGACCTCGGGACGGAAGCTGCGGGCATCGCCCAGGATACGCGCCAGCCCGGGCAGGGCGTTGCGGGTGCCGTCTGTCAGAAGTTCGGTCACCGAGACGACGCCGATATCGGTCGGGTCGAGCCGCCGGGAAACGATGGTCTGCAGGTTCGTCACCAATGCGCAGGCGGCGACCAGGACTTCGTTGCCGGAATGCGGACGCGCGGCGTGTCCGCCGACGCCCTTCAGCACGATCTCGAAATTATCCTCCGCCGACATGATCGCGCCGGGGCGGGTCTGGAAAACGCCGACCGGAAGACCCGGCATGTTGTGCAGGCCGTAGATTTCGTCGAAGGGAAAACGCGTCATCAGGCCATCGCCGAGCATCGCCAGGGCGCCTTTGCCCCACTCCTCGGCCGGCTGAAAAATGAACCGGACGGTGCCGTCGAAATCGCCGTCCTCCGCCAGCATCCTGGCGGCGCCAAGCAGCATCGCCGTATGCCCGTCATGGCCGCAGGCATGCATCAGGCCTTCGGTCTGCGAGCGATAGGGCCGATCGCCCTGTTCGGTAATCCTCAGCGCATCCATGTCGGCGCGCAGCGCGATGGAGCGGTTGCCGCCGCCGCGCCGGAGCGTTCCGACGACCCCGGTGCCGCCGACACCTTCGACAACCTCGTCGAGGCCGAACTCCCGCAATTTCCGGGCGACGAAAGCCGCCGTCCGCTTCTCCTCGAAGCCGAATTCGGGATGGCTGTGAAGCGCCCGCCTCCAGGCGGTCATGTCCTGTTCCAGCGTCCGGCTGTCCGTGCTCATTCGGGCCGTTCCCCTGTTGCAAGTCCGCAAACGACGTCGAGGAGGATATTCGCTCCGGCGACGAGGTCTACGTCTGTCGTGAACTCCTTCGGATTGTGACTGATGCCGCCGCGGCTGGGAACGAAGATCATCGCGCTTGGCGCGATGCGGGCGACCATCTGCGCGTCATGGCCGGCGCCCGATGTCATGCGCCTGCATGCCAGGCCGCGATCCCCGGCGGCCGCCTCGATCAGCCGAACGATCGCCGGATCGAACTTGACCGGCTCGAACCGCGCCAGCCGCTCGACTGAAATGCCGACCCTTTCCTCGGCCGAAAGCAGCTCGAGGAAGGCAGCGAGCGCGGCTTCCTCTTCCTTCAGGCGGTCCTCGTCAGGATCACGCAGATCGATGGTAAACGTCGCGCGCGAAGGAATGACATTGATGGCGTTCGGCTCAAAGGCGATGCAGCCGACGGTCGCGACAGTCGGGGTGTTCGAGGCTTTCGCCCGGTCCCGCAGAAAGGCGATGACGCGCGCCGCCGCATAGCCGGCGTCCCGGCGCATCGAGATCGGCGTCGTGCCGGCATGGTTGGCATCGCCGTCGATGGTCACCCTCTGCCAGGAAATGCCCTGCAGGTTCTCGACCGCGCCGACCGACACGCCCTCCCTTTCAAGAACAGGACCCTGCTCGATATGCAGTTCGACATAGGCGTGCGGCCTTAGGAAGCCGGGCGCATCGGTGCCGGCATAGCCGATCCGCGCCAGTTCATCGCCGAGCACAGTGCCGTCGGTGCCCACCGTCTTCAGCGCAGCGGCGACATCGAGGCCTCCGGAATAAACAAGTGAACCCATCATGTCGGGCGCATAGCGCACCCCTTCCTCATTGGTGAAGGCGGCAACGACAATCGGGCGCGACGGTTCGAACCCTTCGTCTTTTAGCGTCTGGATCACTTCGAGGCCGGCCAGCACGCCGTAACATCCGTCATAGATGCCGGCATTGATCACCGTGTCGATGTGGGAGCCGATCATGAGCGGCTTTTCCTCCCCCGCGCCATTCCAGATGCCGAAGATGTTGCCGATACGGTCGACGGCGACCTCCAGCCCGACTTCCTCTAGCCAGGCGACAAACTGATCGCGCCCCAGCTTTTCGCTATCGGAAGCCGCCAGTCGGACAAGCCGTCCCTCCGCATCGCGGCCGATCTCGCCAAGCGTGGAGATGCGCCCGAGCAGACGCGCCGGATCGATCGAACGGCGGCTCATGCTGAAACTCCGGTCTTGTATTTCGCGGCGACCGCGGCCGGTGATCGCCCGACGATCTCTTGATATTTGCCGGGGTCGGTCGCGCCTTCTGTGTTCACCAGCAAGATGCGCGAATGGCCGTCGAGAGACAGGGCTTGCTTGATCGCGGGATCGCCGGCAGCGCGGATCAGCCCGGCAAGCCCGACGCCGCCGCTTTCGCCGGCGACAATCGCCGGGTCGCTTCCAGCCGGATCGGCAAGCCGCTTCATCACTGCGATCGCCTCGTCTTCGTCAACGGTCATGAACGCGTCGGCGACGCGGGAGAGGATACGCCAGGCAACGAGGGACGGTTCGTAACATTCGAGCATCGCCATGACGGTCGGCGCGCCATGGGCAACGGTCACCGGATGCCCGGCCCGCGCCGTTTCGAACAGGCAGGCGGCGCGGGCGGGATCGACGACTGTGAAGGTCGGGCGTTCCTCGCCGAAGGCGATGGCCATGTGGCCCGCGACGGTGGCGGCGATCCCGCCGACGCCTGCCTGGACGAAGACATGGGTGGGCGGCTGCGGCATTGCCCGCAGCGCTTCCCGCACAAGCGCGGTGTAGCCCTGCATCACCAGCCCGGGAATGCGCTCATAACCCGCCCATGAGGTGTCCGACACGATCGTCCAGCCTCTTTCCTCGGCGATGCGCGCCGCCTCCCGAACGGAATCGTCATAGGTGCCGTCCACGCGGATGATCTCGGCGCCGAAGCGGGCGATGGCGGCGACGCGTTCGTCGCTGACGCCGGCATGCACGAAAATCGCCGCCCGGGCTCCCACAAGCTGCGCGCCCTGCGCCACCGACCGGCCGTGATTGCCGTCGGTGGCGCAGGCGACGGTCATCGTCCCGGCCACCGCCCGGACAGGAGAAGAATGCAATTCCGAGACATCGACGGCGCGCCCGAGCCTGTGTGCCGCCTCATCGAGGACCAGCCGGATCACCGCATAGGCGCCGCCAAGCGCCTTGAAGCTGCCAAGGCCGAGCCGGTGGGCTTCGTCCTTGATGTGAATTGCGGCGACACCGATCCCGGCCGCCAGCGCCGGCAGCGCAACGAGCGGCGTTTCCGCATGGTTTTCCCGGAACGCCAGATGACGCTCGACGGCATCCGCGGCTTCCATCCCGAGAGTTTCGGCGTCCCGCGGGTCGAGCGGCTGACGGTAGTCGGAAGTGCTGTTCAGCAGAAACATGCGCGCCTCGCTTCGGTTGCTCGGCTAAAACATATTGCAAGGGCTACGAAAAAGGCGCTGTATTTCGGGGTTTGTTTTGCAATTTTGTTTCGTTGGAGCCCTGTTTTGAGCCGGCCGTTAAAATCTCCTCTAGATGCGTTCGACCACAAGATCCTGGCGATCCTGCAGAGGGACAATATGACGCCGCAGCGCACGATCGGCGAAGCCGTCGGCCTGTCCGCGCCTGCCGTCCAGCGCCGGATCAAGCGGATGACGGAGGATGGGGTCATCCGGGCAAATGTCGCCGTTCTCGACCCCGCTGCACTTGGTCAATCGATCACCATCTTCGTGGAGGTGGAGGTTATCAGCGAAACGGCAAAACAGATCGAAGAGGCAAAGAGCCAGTTCGCCGCCGCGCCCGAAATCCAGCAGTGCTACTACGTCACCGGCGAGGCCGATTTCATCCTGGTCATCGTCGTCCCTGCAATGGCCGACTACGAGGCACTGACACGGCGGCTGTTCTTCGGCAACAACAACGTAAAACGCTTCCGAACATTCGTCGCGATGGATCGGGTGAAGGTCGGTCTCAGTGTTCCCGTCGAGCGCTGAGAGCGGCGGCTCAGGCCGCCTGGTAAGCGCAAATCATTTCAGAAATTACACTGAACGGCCGAACATTTCACAATCACCTCTTGCCATTCGTAGTACCACAACAGACCTTGCGTGATCACGGTCGAGACCGCGACAACCAATATCATCTGTCGGAGCGTGAGGGATTTCCAAAACATAAACCGAGCTAGAAGTAGGCAGCTCGTCATTCCTGCCTGAAACATCAAAACTGGCACGAATGAACCAAATTCTGCTTCAGCTCGGTTTTTCGACGAACAGCACAAGAAGTATTTGTGGTCTTCCGAAAGCCCAAGAATGACCTCGGTCACCGCTATATACCCACTCCGAACCACCGATATCGGAGCAAGGAGAAACCCCACGACAGAGACGACGAGGAATGCCCCGAATAGAAACAGGAACGACTTCAGGTCCATCATAAAAGCGAGTGTTTTCAGAACGAGGAAAACTGGCGACGCCAGAACACAAAGCAACGTAGCCGATGCCCAAGCCCACTTTTGTTTCTGAGTTGGAAGATCGACTTCGGCCTGCACATTCATGCGTGGCCCCTCAAATGTGAGAAAGCAAAACGACCATGTGGTTGGTATAGCGGCCAAAGGTGGCCTTTGCCGCCGAGACCCGCAACGCTGAAACCGGCCGCCCCGCTCACGCCCGCTTGGTCAGCGGAAACCGCTCCCGCAGCAGCCGCAGCACCGATTCCGAGGCGATCGGCGGGCCGAACAGATAGCTTTGCCCGTAGTTGCAGCCCATCTTGGCGAGTTCGATCGCATCCTCGTTGGATTCGATCCCTTCGGCCACCACCTTCATTTCAAGTTCGCGCGCCATTGCGATGACCGAGCGGAGCACGGTCGCCTTCTTGTCGCTGCCGTCGCGCACCAGCGCCTTGTCGAGCTTGATCATGTCGAAGGGGAAGCGGGTGAGATAGGCGAGCGAGGAATAGCCGGTGCCGAAATCGTCGAGCGCCAGGCCGATGCCGGCTTCCTTCAGCTTCTGCAGCACGAGCCGGGCCTGTTCCGGATTTTCCATGACCATGGATTCGGTCAGTTCGAGCTTGAGGCGGGCGGGTTGGCAATGGGTCTTGGCGAGAACCGAGCGCACGTCATCATAGAGTTCGTTGTTCAGCAACTGCACGCTCGACAGGTTGATCGACACGAAGATCGGCAATTCGCCGGTCTGGTTCTGCCAGCCCATCAGATCGTTGGTCGCCTGTTCCAGCGCGAACATGCCGAGCGGACCGATGAGATCGGAGGCCTCGGCGATCGGGATGAATTCGGACGGCGGAATATTGCCGCGTTTGGGATGTTCCCAACGCATCAGCGCCTCGAAACCGGCGACCTCGACATCTTCGAGCCTTGCGATCGGCTGATAGACCATCGACAATTCCTTGCGCTCGATGGCGCGGCGCAGGTCTGTTTCGAGCTGCAGCCGGTCGGTGCCGAAGTCGCGGAAGGCCGGCTGGAACGGCTCGACGCGGTTGCCGCCGGCCCGTTTTGCCCGGTACATGGCAAGCTCGGCATCGCTGAGCAGGCCGCTGGCGCTCTCCTGCCGATCGACCCAGGAGGTCAGGCCGATCGATGCGGTCAGGATGATTTCGCGATTGGCGAAGTTGATGGGCACCATGATCGCCTTGCTGATCGCATCGGCGAAATCGGCGACCTTGGCGGGATTGTGCTCGGACACCAGGATGAGGCCGAACTGGTCGCCGGCAAGCCGCGCCAGCGTGTCCTGCGGCTTCAACAGCCGGCGCAGGCGCCGCGTCAGCGCGATCAGGATATTGTCGCCGGCCGCGACCCCGAGCGCATCGTTGACCAGCTTGTAGCGGTCGATGTCGATCACCATCACCGTCGGCTTCAGCGTATCGCCGCCAGGCGCCAGCGCCAGCACCGCCTGCAGCCGGTCGAGGAACACCTGCCGGTTCGGCAGGCCGGTCAGATTGTCGTGCAGCGCATCGTGCAGCAGCCGCTCGACGGAGTTCTTCTGCTCGGTGACGTCGACGATCGTGCCGACGCAACGGATGATCTCGCCGTTCGAGCCGAGCACCGGCCGGGCGCGGATCAGCAGCCAGTGAAAATGCCCATCCTCGGCGCGGATGCGGAATTCGTGGTTCAGCCGCCCGCGCCGGTGTTCGAGCAGCACGTCGAGCGTGGCGCGGAAGCGGTCGCGATCGTCAGGATGCAGCCGCGGCAGCCAGTTGCGCGCCGCCCCATGCATGGTGCCGGGGGACAGGCCGAGCTTGGTCGAAACGTCGGGAATGGTGACGACGCGGTCGCGCGCCACGTCCCAATCCCACACCATGTCGCCGGATCCGGTCAGCGCCAGCGATTGCCGCTCGAGATCGGAAAACAGCCCCTGCTGGAAGGCGCCGCCGGCAAAGGCGTGCTGCATGACGGTGAAGCCGATCAGAAGCACGATGAGCACCAGGCCGCCGCCGAGGGCCGGCTGGATGATGTCGTTGTCGAGCCGCCCGGTGACCGTCAGCCATGCGCCGAACAGCCAGACGAGCGTCAGCGCCCAGGCCGGCACCAAGAGGATGGCGCGGTCGTAGCGGTTGAAGCCGAGATAGACGATCAGTAAGAGCCCGGTCGCCGCCGTCAGCGCGAAGGAAAGCCGGGCGATGCCGGCGGCAATCGACGGATCGTAGATCGCCACGCCGAAGAGCAGGGCAAGGCCGAGCACCCAGGCGAGCGTCGCGTAGCCCAGATGGGCATGCCAACGGTTGAGGTTCAAATAGGTGAACAGGAAGATGACGAAACTGGAGGCGAGCGCCACTTCCGCGCAGGCGCGCCATATTCGCTGGTCGGCCGAGGCCACGCTGATCAGCTTGCCGAGAAAGCCGAAGTCGACGCAGATATAGCCGAGCACCGCCCAGGCCAGCGCCGCCGTCGCCGGCAGCATCGAGGTGCCCTTGACGACGAAGAGGATGGTCAGGAACACCGCCAGCAGGCCGGCAATGCCGAGCACGATGCCGCGATAGAGCGTGAAGGCGTTGATCGTGTCCTTGTAGGCGTTCGGTTCCCAGAGGTAAATCTGCGGCAGCTCCGGCGTCGACAGCTCGGCGACGAAGGTGATGACGGCGCCGGGGTTCAGCGTGATGCGGAAGACATCGGCCTCGTCGCTCGGCTGCCGGTCGAGCGCGAACCCTTCGCTCGGCGTAATCGCGCTGATGCGCTGCGAGCCGAGATCCGGCCAGAACAGCTTGGAATTGACCAGACGGAAATGCGGCGCGACGATGACCCGCTCCAGCTGTTCCTCCGAGACATTGGCGAGCGCGAACACCGCCCAGTCGCCCTGGTGATTTTCAGAGCTTGCCCTGACCTCGATGCGGCGACGGATACCGTCGGCGCCGGCAGCCGTCGAGACCTGGAAGGCCTCGCCCTGGTTGACGTAGATTTCGGTCGTCGCGGTCAGGTCGAGCGCGGTGTCGTCACGGGAAATCTTCACCGGTTCGGCCGCCTGGGCAGCGCCCGCCGAAAGGGCGAACACCGCCAGCAAAAAGGCTGCGATCACCGCGATCAAACGTCCGGACGGTGACTTGGGCAGCATGCGGTCTCTGGTCATCGGCTGTCGGTTTTCCTGCCTTTATCCGTATCGGTGGCGAGACGTGAAAACATCACATGGTCATGCCACTGACCGTTGATCTTCAAATATCCGCGCAGATAGCCTTCCTGCTGAAACCCGGCCTTTTCAAGCAGGCGGATGCTGCGCGCGTTATCTGGAATACAGGCTGCTTCGATACGGTGCAACTCAAGCCCGGTGAAGATGTAAGGAATAACCAATTGCAGAGCGGCAAACATATGCCCTTGGCCGGCATGGCGTTCGCCCATCCAATAGCCGATCATGCAGCTTTGTGCCGCACCCCGCCTGATATAGCCGATGGTGATGCCGCCGACGAGCGTGTGGTTTTCCTTGAGGAAGATGAACAGCGGGATTGCCTGGCCCGAGGCATATTCCTGCTTGCCGCGGATGACGCGGGCGCGATAGGCGCCCTCCGTCAGCTCGTCGCGCCGCCAGGTCGGCTCCCAGGGTTCGAGGAACTTGCGGCTTTCGGCGCGCAGCCGGTGCCACTGGTTGAAATCCTGGTAGCGCGGCAGGCGCAAGAGATATCGGTCGTTTTCCAGCTCGACCGCATCCGGCTGCCGCGACAGGAACCGAAACACCGATTTTGGCATCGATCACTCCCGGCAGGACGAACGCCGGCTCAGCGGCCGGCCTGCATCGTCTTCGGTGCCGGGACCGAAAGCGAAGCGGTGATGTCTTCCATCGGCGCAAGCTGCTCCAGCGGCCCGATCGCCGAAAGCGTCGGCACCGTGTCGTAGAACAGCCGGCCGGCGAGATCCGTCAGCCGCTCGATGGTGATGCCCTCGAGCCGCTCCATCATCTCCGGATTGGAGATCGGCCGGCCGTAAAGCATCATCTGCCTGGCGATCTGGCCGGCGCGCGAGGCCGGGCTTTCCTGGCCCATCAGCAGCTGGGCGCGGATCTGGGCGCGGGCGCGCTCGATTTCCTTCTGGTGGATCTCGTTGGCGGATTTGTGCAGCTCGTCGATGATGACGGGCACCAGCTCCGGCAGGTTCTCGCCGCCGGTCGCGGCATGAATGCCGAAGATGCCGGTGTCGGAAAAGCCCCAATGGAAAGCATAGACCGAATAACAGAGGCCGCGGAACTCGCGCACTTCCTGGAACAGCCTGGAGGACATGCCGCCGCCGAGGATGTTGGCGAGGATCTGCGAGCAGTAGAAATCGCGGGCATGGTAGGGCTTGCCCTCGAAGCCGAGCAGGATCTGCGCATCCATCAGGTCGCGCGGCTCGCGCACGCTGCCGCCGATATAACGCGCCGCTTCCATCACCGGCGGCGCCGAAGGCTCGCTCGGCAGGCTGGCGAAACGGTCCTCGACCATGCGCACGAACTCGTCATGCTCGACGGCGCCGGTAGCGACCACGAACATGCGGTCGGTCGTGTAGTTGCGGCCGAGATAGGCGCGGATCTGCTGCGGCGTGAAGGAGACGACGGTCTCCGGCGTGCCGAGGATCGCCCGGCCGAGCGTCTGGTCGCGATAGGCGACCTCGGAGAACCGGTCGAACACCACGTCGTCGGGCGTGTCGTTGGCGGCGTTGATCTCCTGCAGGATCACCTGCTTCTCGCGCTCCAGCTCTTCTTCCTCGAAGGCCGATTCCGTCAGGATGTCGGCGAGGATATCGACGGCGAGCGGTACGTGGTCTTTCAGCACGCGGGCGTAGTAGGAGGTGGTCTCGGTCGACGTGGCGGCATTGACCTCGCCGCCGACATCTTCGATTTCCTCGGCGATCTGGCGGGCCGAGCGGCGTCCCGTTCCCTTGAAGGCCATGTGTTCGAGCAGGTGGGCGATGCCGTGCTCGTCTGCCGTCTCGTTACGCGATCCCGATTTGATCCAGACTCCGAGCGCAACGCTTTCAAGGTGCGGCATGGTTTCTGTCACTACTGTCAGCCCGGATTTCAGCCGGGTGCACTCAACTGTCATTGGCTATCTTTCTGCGCCTGCCGTCGTCTTGCCGCGGGCGTGTTTGCCGATAAAGGTCTCTACGGCTTTCAGCTCCGGTTCGATGATCTGGAAGCGCTCCTCCCTGTGCATCAGATCAGCAAGCCACGTCGGAAGCGCCGGGTCAATACCGCAGGCCGATTTTACGGCGGCCGGGAATTTCGCCGGATGCGCGGTCGAAAGCGTCACCATCGGCGTATTCGGCTTTTCCTTCTTCCTGGCGACGAAGACGCCGATCGCCGAATGCGGATCGAGCAGATAGCCGGTCTCGGCATGGGTCGTGCGGATCGTCTCGGCCACCTGCTTTTCGCTGGCGCGGCCGGCGCGGAAGTCGCGGCGGATCGCCTTCAGCGCTTGCTCGCCGATCTCGAAGCCGTTGGATTGCTTGAGGCTTTCCATCGCCGCGCGCACCTTCGAGGCGTCGCGTCCATAGGCTTCGAACAGCAGCCGCTCGAAATTCGAGGAGATCTGGATGTCCATCGACGGCGAGCTCGTCGCCTTGACCGCCTTCATGTCGTAGCGGCCGGTCTTCAGCGTCCGCTCCAGGATGTCGTTCTCATTGGTGGCGATGACCAGCCGGTCGATCGGCAGGCCCATGCGCTTGGCGCCGTAGCCGGCGAAGATATCGCCGAAATTGCCGGTCGGCACCGTGAACGAGATCTTACGGTCCGGCCCGCCGAGCGCCACCGCGGTAGTGAAATAATAGACGATCTGGGCCATGATGCGCGCCCAGTTGATCGAGTTGACGCCGGAGAGGCCGACCTTGTCGCGGAACGCCGCGTCGTTGAACATCGCTTTGACGAGGTTCTGGCAATCGTCGAAATTGCCCTCGACGGCCAGCGCATGCACGTTGCCGGCTTTGGAGGTCGTCATCTGCCGCTGCTGCACCGGCGAGACTTTGCCGTGCGGGAAGAGAATGAAGATATCGGTGCGCTCGCGCCCCGCAAAGGCGTCGATCGCCGCCCCGCCGGTATCGCCCGAAGTGGCGCCGACGATCGTCGCCCGCTTGCCGCGCTTCTCCAGCGCATAATCCATCAGCCGGGCGAGCAACTGCATCGCCACGTCCTTGAAGGCGAGCGTCGTGCCGTGGAACAGCTCCATGACGAAGCTGTTCGGCCCGGTCTGCACAAGCGGCGCGATCGCCGGATGGCGGAAGGTGCCGTAGGCCTCGTCGATCATCGCCCGGAAGGTCGCTTCGGGAATCTCGCCATTGGTGAAGGGCGACAGGATGGTGAAGGCGATCTCCTGGTAGCTCTTGCCGCGCAGCGCCCGGATTTCTTTCTTCGAAAACTGCGGCCACTCCCGCGGAACGTAGAGCCCGCCGTCGCGCGCCAGCCCGGTCAGCAGGGCGTCGCAAAAGCCGAGGGCAGGGGCCTCGCCGCGGGTCGAGATATAGTCCACGTTCATCATCCTTGATCTATCGCTGGAGGAAATCCGGTCGGGCTGAGCCGTGGCCCGCACTGCCGGAAACCGGCCCCGGAATCGAGAAGGGGCTGCGCTTGCGGCCATACCATCGCCGTTATCTTGTTGAAGTTGCCCGCATCCGGCGGCGAAAAGTGCATCAAAACGGCGCGTACCCAATCGATTTTTGTTTGCGCCGCTGATATAGACCATCGCAAACCGTCATGAAAGGCCCCGCGCAAAAGACATGGGGCCTCCAAGAAACGCTTGTGCAAAGGGTGGAACATAGTGCTCGGCAAGGTCTCGCGTCTCATCGTCTCCGCTTCTCTTCTTGCCCTGCTCGCCAGTTGCGATACGCTCGGCATCGGCGGCGACAGCAAGTCGGCGGCGCCGGCGCAGCCGAACGGCACCGCCCAGATCATGCCGCTGGCACCCGCCAACCCGTCCTCGAGCAATCCTTCGATCGGCACCGCCAAGACGGCACAGGGCACCGTCGCCCCCGTCGTCCAGGGCGCCTGCCCGCAGATCTTCATGCGCGACCAGGATGCGATCTTCCGCACCTATGCCAAGGGCAAAAAGGACGATCCGCAGCAGATCGTCTTCCAGGCCTCCTTCGGCGATTACACCCGCCAGTGCTCGCTGAGCGACACCAACCTGACGATGACCGTCGTCGCCCAGCTGCGCCTGATCACCGGCCCGGCCGGCGCCCCCGGCCCGGTGACCCTGCCGATCCGCGTCACCATCCTCGACGGCGAGACCGTGCTCTATTCCGAGGTCACCAAATTCCCGACCGAGATCCCGGCCGGCGCCCCGGGCACCCAGGTGATCTTCCGTAAGGACGGCATCAAGATGCCGGTCGGCTCCGGCGCCCTGGTCCGCGTCAATGTCGGCTTCGACACCCAGCCGGCCAAGACCAAGAAGAACAGCTGAGGAAAGAAGTGCCCGCCCGCATGGGTCCTCGGGTCCGAGGACGACGGAGGGTGGAGGAATGCATGTGGCAAGGACCGCAGGCGCAGCGGTTTAGCGGAATTGGTGACCGTTATTTTGCCCGATCCGCACGCAAAACCGCCCGCGCATTCTGCTGGAATTCCTCCAGGCATTTCGCCTCTTGCCGGTCGATCTCCCCACTCTCCGTCATACTCGGGCTTGACCCGAGTATCCACGCCGCAAGCACTCCGCTGAATTTGTTCGGCGGCCGTCAACAGCTCGCCTGCATCGCCCCGCGAGGCGGGCTCAGCGCCTAAGCCCTAAAGCACGCCTTCCCAGGCGGCCAGCGCGGCGACGACGCCGGGCAGGTCGTTCATGCGGGAGATCGCCGTTTCGGCGCCGGCATCCGTCAATTTGTCGGCATGGGCGGGATAGCTGTGCGAGGCGCCGGTGAAGCCGATGACGCGCATGCCGGCGGCGCGCGCCGCATGCACGCCGTGCACCGAATCCTCGACCACCACCACCTTGTCGGGCGACACTCCCATCTGGCTTGCGCCGTGCAGGAAGATGTCGGGCTTCGGCTTGGCCCGGTCGGGACCGAGATCCTTGGCGGAAAAGATATTCGGGGCAAACAGCGGCTTCAGCCCCACCTTGGAGAGCATCATGTCGAGCCGTTTCGTGCTCGAATTCGAGCAGATGCAGCGCTTCATCGAGAGCCTTGAGACGGCGAATTCGACGCCTGGAATAGCCTTGACGTCATTCGCCAGCCTGGTGTCGAGCAGCTGCTCGGACTTTTCGAGCAGCGAGGCTGAAAACGGGATGCTCGCTTCGCGCTCGATCTGCAGCAGGATGTTGCGCCATGTCATGCCGGCGAAACGTTCGCCCATTTCCTCGACGCTGATCGGATATCCGGCCTCCGTCAGAAGCGCGGATTCGACTTCCGCGGCGATGATTTCGGAATCGACGAGAACGCCGTCGCAATCGAAGATGATGAGATCGAAGCCGTTCATATGTTCACGCCTTGCTGCAAGTCTGGGCTGGAAATCTGGGTCTTGTCCGGGGATGCAGCGGCTTTACACGATGCCCGCCCAAAGCTCAACCTGATCTCAAGCATGGCTGCGATGCGGCAAGCGAGCGGCTCCGTGGTCGCTGCCGGATCGCTGCCGTCAAGCCGCCCGTCGTGCGAATTGCGCCGACGCCGTCGCGCGCAGCTTGAAGCGGGAAACGAGTTCGCGCAGCTTGGCGGCTTCCTCAGCCAGATGGCCGGATGCGGCGGTCGACTGCTCGACCATGGCCGCGTTCTGCTGGGTCACCTGGTCCATGGAATTGACGGCGGTATTGACTTCGGCAAGGCCGGTCGACTGCTCCCTTGCCGATACGGCGATGGCATCCATGTGCTGGTTGATGCGGGCGATCTGTTCGCTGATGGCGCTCAGCACCTGGCTGGTGTCGAGAACCAGCTTGACGCCGCTTTCCACTTCCACCGAGGATTTCTGGATGTGGCCTTTGATTTCCTTTGCCGCCTGAGCCGAGCGCTGGGCGAGCTCGCGCACTTCCTGGGCGACCACCGCAAAGCCCTTGCCTGCTTCTCCGGCGCGCGCCGCTTCGACGCCGGCGTTCAGCGCCAGCAGATTGGTCTGGAAGGCGATTTCGTCGATCACGCCGATGATGCTGGAAATCTGCTGCGACGAGGCCTCGATGCGGCGCATGGCTTCTTCGGCATGCGAGACCACCTCCGCGGATTTGGCGGCATTGCGGTTGGCGTCCGTCGCCTCGGTGCGCGCCTCGTCGGTGCGCTTGCTGGAATTCGAGACATTGGCGGTGATCTGATCGAGCGCCGCGGCGGTTTCTTCGAGAGCGGCGGCCTGCTGTTCGGTGCGTTTCGACAGATCGCCGGCCCCGGATGCAATTTCCCTCGTGCCTTCGTCGATTGCGGCAATGGCCGTCGCGATGGCGCCGAGCGTCTGGTCGAGCTGGCGGATCGACATGTTGAAATCATGCCGGAGGCTCTCGAAATCAGCCGCGAAAGGCTCCTCGATCTGGAAGGCGAGATCGCCCGAGGCAAGCCGCTTCAGGCCTGCGGCAAGGCCGGATGTCGCCGCCCGCAGCCGTGCGGCGGCATCCTCGTCGGCCTGTTTGCGGGCGGTGACCCGCTCGCTTTCGCCCTGCAAGCGGGCAGTCTCGGCGTCCTGCTCGAGTTGCTTGTTGGCGATTGCCGCCTGCCGGAAGACCTCGACAGCCGATGCCATCGTGCCGATTTCATCGGTGCGGCCGATGCCAGCGCAGGCAATCGCCGTGTCGCCGCCGGCGAGCCTTTGCATATCGTTGGAAAGCGACAGGATCGGCTTGGTGACGCTCATTCGCGTCAGGAAATAGAGGCCGAAGGCGAACAGCGCGGCCGCGGCCAGAAGGGCTTTGAGAGTGATATCGACCGAGGCTTTGATGTCGGCGTTATGCTTGGAAATATCGTCCGATACGGCGGTGATCTGATCCCCGGCCTGTTCCATGGCGGTTTCCAATGTCGAGAACTGCTGCATGAATTCCGGCAGCGCCTTCAACGCCGCCGCCGGATCCTTGCCCGCAAGATCGACCATCTTCGTGGCGCTTTCGACATAAACGAGCAGCGGACGCTCAATGTCGGCAAGGACCGCTTTCGTTTTTGCGTCGGAGACGAGGGCCTTGTTGGCGTCGATCATCTCTCGGAACGATGTCTCGTGCTCCGCCAGATCCGCCTTCACCGCGGCGGCGTCTATGCCTGCTGCCGGGTTCGATGCCAGCAAGGATGCGAGCACGTCGGCGCGCAGCGCATCATGCATCATATCGGCCTGCATGTGGTTGCGCAGAATTTGCGCCGACTGGGCGACATCGGCGCTGTTTGCCGAAAGGGTGGAGGCAGACCAGATGCCGACGCCGGTCGCGCCGCCCGCCAACCCGAAAATTGCGATACTTGCAATGATAATCTTATGCTGGATCGACGGCATGTCGGCTTCTCACGTTGAATTTGAGGCGTGATAGTATCGAAACATGCCTAATGATTTCGTAGCGACCTCTCGCAAGGCGGCCGGCGAAGAAAAGGGCTCGCCGGTATTCGCCGGCGAGCCCATCTAACCTACTGCTCCGGCAGAATGATCTTCTGATTGGTGGTATTCTTGACCGGCTTTTCGCCGGGGACATGCGACATGATCCGGGTCGTGCTTTCCAGCGCGCTGCCATCGGTGCTGGTCTTGGTGCGGGACTTGCTGAACGTGCCTTTGTCGACGGCCTGGGCCTTGGTTTGCGCCTTGAGCTTGTCGCCATTGTCGTTGACATGGGTTTTGCTTTGAGCCTTGCCGTCAATGGTCGCGGCACTTCCCCCCGATCCGATCGAGGAGGTGGTGCCGCCATCGGTCCGGCAGGTGCCTGCGGTTCCGACTGAGCTTGCCGAGGTGCCGCCGGCCGAAGCGCTTCCGCCCGACCCCACCGTCCCGGCCGCAATGCAATCCTCTGCAAGAACCGCCGAACTCGACGCCAGCAGCGCGATCGAGGCGGCTGCGATAAGGTTGAGATGTTTCATTGTCCTCTCCTATTTCGTCGGTTTCGTCACCGAGCAGGTTCCGTCGGAACGTTTGGTGATGACGGTGCCGTCAGGCCTTGTGATGCTTGCCGTCGAAAAACTGTCGACGCTTCCGGACCCCGCCGAGGAGCCGGCGGAGGCGGATGACGACGAGGAGCCGGCCGCGCCGCTGCCTGATGTGGTCGACGAAGACACGTGCCCGTTGCCGGCCGTCACGGTGGTCGACATATCGCCTGCCTGCGATTGGACGATCGTGCATGTCGTTCCGTCGTCGAGCTTGATTTCCTCGGCCATCGCATGCCCGAAGACCAGCACCAGCGAGGCGCTCAGTGCGATTGTGGAAAGTTGGGTCATTGTCCTATCTCCAAGGGTTTGGCCGACGCCGCAAAGGCGCCGGCCGATAGCGTCAGCAGCCCTTGGTGCCGGCGGCGTCCTTCTTGACTTGGCCCGGCGCGCAGCCCTTCTTGCCCTTGCTGTCGTGCGAGGTTCCGGCAGCACTGCCGCCGGTGCCGACGGTGCTGCCCGTCTTGTCGCCGTCCGCAGAGGAAGCGCCGGTTCCGACACTCGAGGCGGAGTTCGCATCGCCCGAGCCTGCGGCGGAACCGCCGGTGCCGACCGAGCTGCTGGACGTGCCGCCGCCGGCCGAGGAACCGCCCGTGCCGAGCGTCGAGGCAGAACCCGAACCGGATCCGGAGCCCGCGGCCGAGCCGCCGGTGCCGACCGTGCTGCTCGAGGTGCCGCCACCAGCCGACGAGCCGCCGGTGCCGATCGTCGAGGACGAGCCAGAATTGCAATTGGTTGCGCCGGCGGGGCAGGTGCCCCCGGCAGAGCTGCCACCAGTACCGACCGTGCTGCTCGCAGTTCCGCCGCCGGCCGACGAACCGCCGGTGCCGACCGTGCTTGACGATTGCGCGAAGCCGGAAACGGTCGTGCCGGCCAGCAAGGCCGCAGCCAAGGCGAGATGGGTTACCTTCATCATGGGGTATTCCTCCGTTTGTTTTTGAGCTGCCATCCCATCCCGAGCGGATGGATAGCTGCCTGACAAACTTCGGTTACATCCCACTGTTCCTGTCCTGGGCATTCAGTCGGATAGGCGCCGGACCTTGGTCCGGTCCCGGCGGAACACCGGCTCCCGTCTGGCGCGCCACCGTTCTCATTGCGGGCTCACCGGCTTGGGCGTACGATGCAAGGCAATAGGAGAGGGACCATGAGGCTGTCAGCTCTTGTTCGATCGGCCGCAGCCGTAGCGCTGCTTTTTGTCTTCACATCCACCGACGTCACCGCCAAGGGCGGCAAGCATCACAGAAGCTGTGCGGAGCTGCAGGCGATGAAGGATCATGGCCTGACCGGCGGTAAACATGCCGGCGACGGGCCCGAGAAAAGGGCAAAGATCGAAAGGAAGATGAGGAAGAAAGGCTGTTAGGCGCCGACGAAGCCGCCGACAGTTTCGCAGTGGAGGCAAAGCCTGCCAACGTCGCTCTATCAGCGCGTGTGCATAGCGGCGCCAAACTCGATCGACGCGAGTGCGAAAGCGATGAATTCCGCTTGATCGCCGGTGAGCCGCATTCCCAGGACTACCTTTGGAATTTTCATGCACTAGATGGCGCTCGGGGAAGAGGAAGCCACCGCCGCCATGGAGGGAGAAGCGGCACGCCGAAAAATGGACGAAGAGGAAGACTGCATGACGATCGAGGACATCATCGAGACCTTGGAAAAGACGGATATGCCCGACGGCCGGATCGACGCCTTCATCACCTGCGCCTTCTTGTTGAAGCAGCTCCGGCCTGCCGAGCCGAAGGATTTCGACGGTCCCCACGATTACATGCCGAGCAGCATCAAGTCGCAGCACGGCTTCCTGATGGCGCGGCCTTTCACCCATGACGTCAATGACGCCATCGATCTCTGCCGGGAAGTCCGGCCGGATGCGGTCTGGCACCTCGCCCGCGGCCGCCAGACTTCGGATGATTGCCTCTACGGTGCCCAGCTGCGCGCGATCAATGGCGGCGAAAGCGTGCTCGGTGAAGCCGAGAGCAATCACGCTGCACTGGCGCTGACGCTTGCGGCGCTGCGGGCGCATGTGCGGCAGGAAAGTGAAAAGATGGCAGGGGCGTAACGGCGCGCCGGCCCGTGTGGCAGGCTATTGAAGATCCGCAGCAAGTCTACGCATCGACCGGAAAAAGCATTAGAAACTGCCGGTCGCCTTCGGGGGAGAAGAGGATCGAGCGGCTTTCGGCCGTGCGTCGCGCCCAGCCCTTGTCGAGGAAATTTGACAGCAGCGCCTTGCCGAGGCTGCCGGCGAGATGCGCCCGCCTTTCGCTCCAGTCGAGGCAGGAGCGGCAGAGCGGGCGGCGCGACGATCGCAGCGCGCCGGCATCGATACCGATGCATTTGAGATCGCTTTCGCCCTTTTCGGTCAGCGACAGCCCGTCGCCGACCGCGTCGATCGCGCCCGTGGCAATCAGGCTGTCGAGCATGCGCACGCCGTAATCGCCGGCCAGATGATCGTAGCAGATGCGCGCCTTGCGCAGCGCCGGCTCCTTCGGCCCCGGTCGGTGGCGCAGATGCCCGCGCCCGGCGGCAAAGCCCATCATGCTTTCGATCAGTCGGGCGACGGCTTCGTCGGCGAGCGTGAAATAGCGGTGGCGCCCCTGCTTGCGCTGCGCAAGCAGGCCGCCCGCTTCAAGCTTGGAGAGATGCGTGCTCGCCGTCTGCACCGTGATGCCGCCGACGCCGGCAAGCTCGGTCGCCGTCAGCGCCCGGCCGCCGGTCAGCGCCGCCAGCATGTTGGCGCGGGCGGGATCGCCGATCAGCGCGCCGATCTGCGCAATGTCAGGACCTTCCTTCATACTTCGATCGTAACCGAAGCATCGCCGTCAGGCAATGTGCGAAAACGGACAGGCACAAAGGAGAACCCGATGATCACCTGCTTCATCCGTTATCAGATCGACCCCTTCAAGAAAGAGGCTTTTGCCGAATATGCTCGCAACTGGGGCCAGGCCATCCCTCGGAACGGCGCCGACCTGATCGGCTATTTCGGCCCGCACGAGGGATCGGCGACGACCGCCTACGGCGTCTACAACATCGAAAGCCTCGCCGCCTACGAAGCCTATCGCGCCAGGCTGGCCGCCGATCCGCTTGGCCGCGACAATTACGAATTCGCCAGGCGCGAAGGCTTCATCCGCAAGGAGGACCGCATCTTCCTCAAAAACGTCTCCGCTCCTCACGCCAGGCTGGTGCTGCCATGATCGCCGTCATCTTCGAAGTCGTGCCCTATATGGGCGAGCGCCACAAATATCTCGATCTCGCCGGCGAATTGCGATCCGAGCTCGAAAAGATCGACGGCTTCATCTCGATCGAGCGTTTCGAGAGCCTGACCAACCGCGGCAAGCTGCTGTCGCTCTCCTTCTTCCGCGACGAGGAGGCCGTCAGAAGCTGGCGCAACGTCGAAGCCCATCGCGCCGCCCAGCAAGCCGGCCGCGGCGGCATCTTCGCCGATTACCGCCTGCGCATCGCCAGCGTGCTGCGCGATTACGGCATGTTCGAACGCGACGAGGCGCCGGCGGATAGCCGCAGGGTGCATGATGCTGCGTGATCGGGACTGCGGCGTTTCTACCCCGGTAGCATCGCAGCTTTCAGAGTATAACGTCCTGAAAATCATGCTGTCTCCCCGATTCGTTTCTGCGGGAGATGCTGTGTGCGGTTGACAAGCCGCCTCTCCGTGAAGGTATCTGCTGATGTGGCGCAACGGATATTGGAGATCAGGTTGGGACAACCGGAGAATTTTTGGGCGCAGCTGTCGGATCAAAGCGCAGGGTATTCAGTCATTATCGAAGATGACGGCGGGAAGGCCTATGCCTACCTCTTGGATGCCGCAGGGGTGATGGTCAGCGATGTGTGGTTGTATAATCGCGGTCCCGCTCCTGAGACGACCGATTGGAGCGACCCTTCAAAGCTACCTTTTTCGAACCCGGCAGAATTCGCAAGCGATGTTGCTTTCGAGCCAGTTAGTAGCGACTCGGAGCTGCTCGTCCAGTGGAAGCAATATGCTGATCGGCCCATCGAGGCGCACCTTTGGGTGCGAGGACAGCTATTTGCAATACTACAGCATGGTATGGTGCCGGGTAAGTCACGCCTCGCCGTCAAGGACGGCCCGTTGGCAAAGGTGTTAGAACTTTAGCAAAATCGAGAGCTCCCTAAGGATGATCCGCGGTCAACTGTAGGCGGTGTCGAAAGCAAAGCATTCCTAAGAAATGCTTGGGCCAAAGCAAGACGGTCAACCCGTTCTCAGGCGTGGCCCTGCTTACTCATTCCATAGATTGTCGCCCGAATAAATTCCCGAAATCGGCCACCCCTTCAGGCTTTGGTAACTAAGTTGCGTAACCATAACGGAGAGTTAAGCGTCAAGCGTATGAGTGAGTATCAGAATGGCATCAGTTTTTCCGCTTGCCGACCTCAAGGCTTCGATCAGGTCAGGTTCCCGGCCGGATTCTTGGGTCGACACGATCATCAAGGGCGATTGCGTCAGCGCGCTTGAAGCTTTGCCCAACCACTCCGTCGATGTCATCTTTGCCGATCCGCCGTATAATCTTCAGCTCGGCGGATCGCTGCATCGTCCCGATCAGTCGCTGGTCGATGCCGTCGATGACGAATGGGATCAGTTCGCCTCCTTCGAGGCCTATGACGCCTTCACCCGCGCCTGGCTGCTCGCCTGCCGCCGCGTCTTGAAGCCGACGGGCTCGATCTGGGTGATCGGCTCCTACCACAACATCTTCCGTGTCGGCGCCACGCTGCAGGATCTGAACTTCTGGATCCTCAACGACATCATCTGGCGCAAGACCAATCCGATGCCGAATTTCAAGGGCCGCCGTTTCCAGAACGCCCATGAGACGATGATCTGGGCGAGCCCCAACGCCAAGGCCAAGGGCTATACCTTCAATTACGATGCGATGAAGGCCGCCAATGACGACGTGCAGATGCGCTCCGACTGGCTTTTCCCGATCTGCAACGGCAATGAGCGGCTGAAGGGCGAGGACGGCAAGAAAGTGCATCCGACGCAGAAGCCGGAAGCGCTGCTCGCCCGCGTCATTATGGCCTCGACCAAACCGGGCGATATCGTGCTCGATCCCTTCTTCGGTTCGGGAACGACGGGCGCCGTCGCCAAGCGTCTCGGCCGCCACTTCGTCGGCATCGAGCGCGAGCAGGATTATATCGATGCGGCGTCCGCCCGCATCGCCGCCGTCGAGCCGCTGGGGAAGGCGGAACTGACCGTCATGACCGGCAAGAAGGCCGAGGTGCGCGTCGCCTTCAACGTGCTCGTCGAAAGCGGCCTCATCAAGCCCGGCCAGGTGCTGACCGACGCCAAGCGCCGCTACAGCGCCATTGTGCGCGCCGACGGTACGGTGGCCTCAGGCGGCGAGGCCGGCTCCATTCATCGCCTCGGCGCCAAGGTGCAGGGTCTCGATGCATGCAACGGATGGACCTTCTGGCATTTCGAAGACGGGCAGTCCCTGCGCCCGATCGACGATCTCAGGTCCGTCATCCGCAGTGATCTGGCGAAGGTGGAGTGAGCAGCACTTTCGCAAGATCGAAATAGCTTCTTCCGGTTTCCTCCAGTTGCGGAAGAAGGCCAAGGCGCCCGGGGCTCGAACCCCGGGCGTCTTCTATTTTAGAAATCCTTGTAATCGGTGACGTCGACGCGGGTGATGCGGCCCTCGGCATTGAAGGTGATCGTCTCCTCGCCCTCGCGGATCAGCGGCTTGCCTGATTTGCTGTGGGTGGCGCGCAGCGACCAGACGGCCCGGCCGGACAGCGGCGTCAGTGTCTCCACCAGCGCATTCTCCGCCGTCTGATCGGGATAATCGTCGAAATAACGCCGGAAGGCAGCCATGATCTCGCCCCGCCCGGCAAGGCTGCCGACGCCGTTCGAGACATAGGTGGCGTCCTCGGCGAAATAGGCCTCGATAACAGGGAAATCCAGCGCATTGATCGCGGCGTGGAAGCGTTCGATTTCCTCGGCCGGGTCGAAAGCCATGGCTCTCAGACCTTCAATCCGTAGGCGGCAAGATCGCGGCGCAGCTTCTCGGCGCCGGAAAACAGCACGGCGTTCCAGCCGAAGGCCTTGGCGCCTTCGACATTGGCGGGCGCGTCGTCGATGAAGATCGTTGCCTTGGGATCGAGGCCGAAGTTTTTCGTATGCGTCTCGTAGATCGCGATATCCGGCTTGATCAGGCCGACATCGCCGGAAACGGTGACGCCGCGCGGTTTGGTGAGGAACGGAAAACGCGCCTGCGCCTCGCGAAAAGTGTCGGAGGCGAAGTTGGTCAGCATCGTCACGTCGCGGCCTTCGGCGATCAGCCCTTCCAGGATCGCGACGCTGTCCTCATAGGCGTGCGGCACCATTTCGTGCCAGTATTTGCGGAAGGCGCGG
Source organism: Rhizobium sp. N122 (assembly GCF_002211295.1). Lineage (NCBI taxonomy): Bacteria > Pseudomonadati > Pseudomonadota > Alphaproteobacteria > Hyphomicrobiales > Rhizobiaceae > Rhizobium > Rhizobium sp. N122. The sequence continues at coordinate 40,184 of NZ_LOKU01000018.1, forward strand.
ATATGCTCTTCGCGGGCAGGGTGCTCCGCAATCAGCAGCGCTTCGGCCTCTTCCCAGGTGCGGCCGCGGTCCTGCTCGATGTTCCAGTCGTGGGTGCAGATGTTGGCGAAGAACCAGTTGCGCTCGGTCTCGTCGGGAATGAGCCGGCTGAAGGGCAGATTCGGATCGTAATGAATGAGGACTTTGCCGATATCGAAAACAATATGCTTTATGTCGGTGGTCATGGTCGTCCCTTGGATGTTTTGAACGCGCGAGGAATAGCCGCTGCGATCGCTTTTTTCATGACGGTCGGCAAGGCCTGCGCCTCAAGATTTGTAACCGGCTCCCACCATTCGTCATTCGGGCCGTCCTGCGTTTTTGCCCTGCCATCAATCGCCGCCCGCCAGATTGACAACCTGAGCTCGAAATGGGTGAAGACATGGATGACGGTGCCGCAGGCCTGCCATGCCGCCTCGAAGGGCGCGGCCGCAGAAGACGTCTCGCCGTCGATGCGCGCCGTCCACCCCGTCGTCGGCACCTCGGTCATGCCGCCGAGCAGGCCGCTTTCGGCGCGCCGCCGCAATAGGATCTCGCCATCCTCGGTCACGGCGACGAAGGCAGCACCCTGCCGCACCGGCTTCTCCTTCTTTGCCGCCTTGACGGGGAAGAGCTCGGGATCGGAAAGCTTCAGCGCCTGGCAGGCCCCACGGAACGGACAGAGCGAACAGGCCGGCCGCTTCGGGGTGCAGATCGTCGCGCCGAGATCCATCATCGCCTGGGCGAAATCGCCGGGCCGGCTCGCCGGCGTCAGCAGCGCCACCTTTTGCTTCATCAGCGGCTTGGCGGCCGGCAGCGGCGTGTCGATCGCATAGAGCCTGGAGATCACCCGCTCGACATTGCCGTCCATCACCGCCGCCTGCCGGTTGAAGGCGATGGCAGCGACGGCCGCTGCCGTATAGTCGCCGATGCCGGGGAGCGACTTCAGCCCCTCTTCGGTATCGGGAAAGACGCCGCCATGCTGGTGCGCCACCGCCTCGGCGCATTTCTTCAGATTGCGGGCTCGCGCGTAATAGCCGAGCCCGGCCCAGGCCGCCATAACAGCGTCGTTCTCGGCCGCGGCAAGATCGGTGACCTCGGGCCAGCGCTGCAGAAACCGGGAGAAATAGGGTTTGACCGCCTGCACCGTCGTCTGCTGCAGCATCACCTCCGACAGCCAGATGTGATAGGGATCGGGCTTGGCGCCACGCGCCGCCATGCCGGGCGAAACGCGCCAGGGCAGGTCGCGGTGATGGCGGTCGTACCAGTCGAGCAGGGGCTGTGCGGAGGGCGTGTCGGGTGTGGTGATCGTCATGATTTGCCGGGATCGCGGGAAGTGCCTATACTTGGCGAAGCAATGCCGCGCGATCAAGCCGGTGATGCGAATTGCCTGTGCGATTGGCAGAGGTGTCCAAGGGTTTCGATGAGTTCTCCACGCAAAGGTGCAAAGCAGATTTCCGAGCTGGCGAACGGGCTGATCGATCCCGTCCTGGCGCGCCGCGCCGGCATCAACACCGCGCTGCTCGGCTCCTGGAGCGAAATCGCCGGCGAGGATTTCGCCGATTGCACCCGCCCGGAAAAGATCGCCTGGGCGCGCGGCGGCGGTGATGACGGCAGCTTTCGTCCCGGCGTGCTGACGATCGCCTGCGAAGGCGCGCGCGCGCTTTTCCTCACCCATGCCCAGGGCGAACTCATCCAGCGCATCAACAGCTTCTTCGGCTTTTCCGCCGTCCACCAGATCCGCATCGTTCAGAAGCCGGTTTCCCAAGCAGCTCGCCGCTCCCGCACCCCGCCGCCGCTGAAAGGCGAAGCCGCCCGTAAGCTCGAAGGCATGATGGAAGGCATCGAGGGCGACAAGCTGCGCCAGGCAATCCAGCGGTTGGGGACCGCGGTGATGGGCAAGCGGGGGAGTGGGCGGTGACGGGAAAGATGCCTGAGTTTGGCGCGTCTACAAGCACTCTGCTTGATCAGAGCGTCCCGGAAACACGCATGCATATCCGCGAGGCTACTGGTGACCGGGCGCTTCGGGTGCTATATTTGTATAGCAGACAGGAGAAAGATCATGCTGGCCTTGCGGTTGCCACCCGAAATCGAAGCACGACTCGATGAGCTTGCCAGGCGGACCGGCCGCAGCAAGAGCTTCTATGCCCGTCAGGCCATCCTCGAACATCTCGATGATCTCGAGGATATCTATCTCGCCGAAAAACGCCTCGAAGAGCTTCGGGGAGGGGAGAGTGATACCGTTTCGCTGGCCGAGTTGATGACGCGTCATGGCGTGGAGAATTGAGTTTCACAGGGCAGCCGAGCGTGAGCTTGAGAAGCTCGGACATGAGGCGGCTCGCCGAATCCTCCGATTTCTGAATGATCGCGTTGCAAGGCTGGACGATCCACGATCCATCGGAGAGGCGCTCAAAGGGTCCGAACTCGGTGATTTCTGGAAATATCGCGTCGGGGACTATCGCGTGATCGCAAGCATCGACGATGGGGCGGTGCGAATCCTCATCGTGCGTATCGGCAACCGCCGTGACATCTACCGATGAAACGCGAGCCGCCCGCTCGCAATTTTGCCTAGCGGTCCCATCACGGTCACAATTCTTTGAAGGAAGTTGGTGAAGCGTGGCTTGTGAGCGGCCGTCAGCCGTTATATCGCACAGTCACGCCGTCACTCTCATTCCTATGGGGAACCCATGCAGATGTCCGAAATGCAACTGACGAAACGCCGCCTCCTGGGTGGCATCGCCATCGCCGCAGCTGCCGCAGCGCTTGCCGCCTGCAACGACAGCAAGGACGCTGCCGATGCTTCGTCCGGCAAGACCATGGCCGACGGCACCAATGTCGATACCATTGAGACGGCGGCGACGTCCGCCACCGAAATGCCGCAGTCGGATGGCGATGTCGATATGGCCGAAGTGCTGAAGCCCGGCGCGCTGCCGGAGATGGCGCTTGGTAAGGCCGATGCCCCGGTCAAGATCGTCGAATACATGTCGATGACCTGCCCGCACTGCGCCCATTTCCACAACACCACCTTCGATGCGATCAAGCAGAAATATGTCGACGCCGGCAAGGTGCAGTTCATCATTCGCGAATTCCCCTTCGATCCGCGCGCTGCCGCCGCCTTCATGCTCGCCCGCTGCAGCGCCTCCAATCCGGAGCAACTGAGCACGCCGGAACAGTATTTCCCGATGGTCTCGATGCTGTTCAAGCAGCAGCAGGTCTGGGCCGCCGCCGATGACGGCCGCGCCGCGCTGCTGCAGATGTCGAAGCTGGCCGGATTTACTGAGGATAGCTTCACGAAATGCTTGACGAACCAGAAGCTTCTGGATGAAGTGAACGCCACGCGGGAAAGAGGCTCCAAGGATTTCGGCGTCAACGCCACGCCGACTTTCCTCATCAATGGCAAGCGCTACTCTGGAGACATGCCGGTTGAAACCTTGTCGAAGCTCATCGACAGCCTCATCTGAACCGGACCGTTTGACGAAGACGGGCGACGGCGAAAGCCGTGCGCCCGTTTTTTGTTTTCAGCGCAGTTTGCGGGTCTGGCCCCCTCATCCGCCTGCCGGCACCTTCTCCCCGCTGGGGAGAAGGGGATGTGCCGCGACGTCTCGATTCCCTCTTCTCCCCAGCGGGGGTCCGAAGGACGGGTTGAGACCAGTGGCTCAACCCCGGTCGGTGCCCGTAGGGCGGATGAGGGGGCTTCCTGCCGTGGATTTTTCCGCATGAAGTTCAACAAGCTGCGCCTGGTCGGCTTCAAATCCTTCGTCGAGCCGACGGAATTCATCATCGAGCGGGGATTGACCGGTGTCGTCGGCCCGAACGGCTGCGGCAAGTCCAACCTCGTCGAGGCGCTGCGCTGGGTGATGGGCGAGAATTCCTACAAGAACATGCGCGCCTCCGGCATGGACGACGTGATCTTCTCCGGTTCCGGCAACCGCCCGGCCCGCAACACCGCCGAAGTGGCGCTCTATCTCGACAACGCGACGCGCACCGCGCCCGCCGCCTTCAACGATGCCGACGAGATCCAGGTCACCCGCCGCATCGAGCGCGAGCAGGGTTCGCTCTATCGCATCAACGGCAAGGAAAGCCGCGCCAAGGACGTGCAGCTGCTGTTTGCCGATGCCTCCACCGGCGCCCGTTCGCCCTCGATGGTCGGGCAGGGGCGTATCGGCGAGCTGATCCAGGCAAAGCCGCAGGCCCGCCGCCAGCTGCTCGAAGAGGCGGCCGGCATTTCCGGCCTGCATTCGCGCCGCCACGAGGCCGAACTGCGGCTGCGCGCCGCCGAAACCAATCTCGAGCGCCTGGACGACGTCACCTCGCAGCTCGAAAGCCAGATCGAGAGCCTGAAGCGCCAGGCCCGCCAGGCGAACCGCTTCAAGACGCTGTCGGCCGATATCCGCGCCCGCGAAGCGATGCTCTTGCATATCCGCTGGGTGCAGGCCAAGGAGGCCGAAGCCGAGGCCGACAGCGCGCTGAACCAGGCGACATCAGTCGTTGCCGAAAAGGCGCAGATGCAGATGGAGGCGGCGAAGAATCAGGGCATCGCCAGCCTGAAGCTGCCGGAACTGCGCGAAGGCGAGGCGCGCGCTGCCGCCGCCCTGCAGCGCCTGCAGATCGCCAGAAGCCAGCTGGAGGAGGATGCCGGCCGCATCCTGCGCCGCCGCGACGAGCTGACCCGCCGTCTTGCCCAGCTTGGCGAAGATATTCGCCGCGAGGAGCGGCTGGTGGCCGACAATGCCGTCATCCTGGCAAGGCTCGATGCCGAAGAGGCCGAGATTGCGGAAGTGCTCGCCGATTCCGGCCGTTATGCCGAGGAAACCCGCGAAGCTTTCGAGGAAGCGGCGGCAAAACTTGCCGACAGCGAGCGCATCTTCACCCAGCTGACGGCCGAGCGCGCCGAGGCCGCGGCCGGCCGCAACCAGCTGGAACGCGCCATCCGGGATCTCGCCGACCGGCGCATGCGCCTCGAGCGGCAGATGGACGAGGCGAACCACGAACTATCAGCCATCGGCGACAAGATCGCCGGCCTGCCCGATCCCGAGGAAAAGCGCGCCATCGTCGAGGCCGGCGAAATCGCCCTTGCCGATGCCGAAGCCGCCGTCCAGGTCGTGGAGCAGGCGCTGGCATCGGCCCGCCAGACCGAGGTGCTGTCGCGCGCGCCCGTCGATCAGGCCCGCTCGGCGCTCAATGCGCTGGAAACCGAGGCCCGCACCATTTCCCGCATGCTTGCCGCCGGTGCCGCGGCCGGCAAATTTTCCCCGGTTGCCGAAGAATTGAAGGTCGATCGCGGCTTCGAGACCGCGCTCGGTGCCGCCCTCGGCGACGATCTGGAATCGCCGCTCGATGCCGAAGCGCCGGCCCATTGGTCTGAGAATGGCGATGGTGCCGGCGATGCTGCGCTTCCCGCAGGCGCCACACCGCTACTTGCCCATGTCCGTGCGCCGGCAGCGCTGACGCGCCGTCTGCGTCAGATCGGCCTGGTCGGTGAGGGCGAAGCGCAGGCGCTGATGGCGGCGCTGCAGCCCGGCCAGCGGCTGGTGACGAAAACGGGTGCCGTCTATCGCTGGGACGGTCACGTGACGGGCGCCGACGCGCCGAGCGCTGCAGCGCTTCGCCTTGCCCAGAAGAACCGCCTCACCGAACTCGAAGGCGAGGCGGCTATTGCCCGCGACGTGCTTGCCGAAGCCGAGGAGCGGCAGGCCGCCGCCACTGATGCGATCCGGGTGGAAGAGCGCCGGCTTGCTGAAGCCCGTGACATGAGCCGGCTGTCGGCCCGTCATCTCGCTGAGGCGCGCGAAGCGCTGGTCGCGGCCGAGCGTGCCTCCGGCGATCTGATCCGCCGCCGCGATGTCGTTAGCGAGGCGGTCAGCCAGCTGGGCGCACAGCTGGAGGAGATCGGCATCCAGGAAGAGAATGCCCGCATCGAGCTCGAGGATGCGCCGGATCTCACCGCGATAGACGAGCGGCTGCGCTTCCAGCAGGCGGAGGTCGCGACCGATCGCGGCGCGCTTGCCGAAAGCCGCGCCCGCCACGAAAGCCTGGCGCGGGAAAACGAGGCCCGCCGCCGCCGCATCGTCGCGATCGGGCAGGAGCGCGAGACCTGGCGCCAGCGGGCGGCCAGCGGCGAGGATCAGGTCGCAACGCTGCGCGAGCGCGAGGAAGAGGCGCGCGAAGAGGCGGCCGAACTCGAAATGGCCCCGGATGAATTCGACGACAAGCGCCGCGCTCTGCTCTCCGAATTGCAGAAGGCCGAAGAGGCGCGCCGCAATGCCGGCGATCTCCTGGCCGAGGCCGAACGCATCCAGCGCGAGGCCGACCACCAGGCGGCCACTGCACTGTCGGAGCTTGCCGAATGCCGCGAACGCCGCGGCCGCGCCGAGGAGCGGCTGGTTTCGGCCCGTGAGAAGCGGCAGGAAAGCGAAAGCCGCATCCGCGAAGTGCTGAACGTCGCGCCGCACGAGGCGCTGCAGCTGACCGGGCGCCCGGCTATGCAGGCGCTTCCCGACCCGCGCGAGGTCGAGCGCGAGCTCGAGCGCCTGCGGATCGAGCGCGAGCGCCTCGGCGCCGTCAACCTGCGCGCCGACGAGGAGCAGAAGGAGCTGAGCGAGAAGCTCGAAGCGCTGATCAAGGAGCGCGACGACGTCATCGATGCGATCCGCAAGCTGCGCGGCGCCATCCAGAGCTTGAACCGCGAGGGCCGCGAACGGCTGATCGCCGCCTTCGACATCGTCAACGCCCAGTTCCAGCGGCTGTTCACCCATCTTTTCGGCGGCGGCACCGCCGAACTGCAGCTGATCGAATCCGACGATCCGCTGGAAGCCGGCCTGGAGATCCTGGCCCGGCCGCCCGGCAAGAAGCCGCAGACGATGACGCTGCTCTCAGGCGGCGAGCAGGCGCTGACGGCGATGGCGCTGATCTTCGCCGTCTTCCTCACCAATCCGGCGCCGATCTGCGTGCTCGACGAGGTGGACGCGCCGCTCGACGACCACAATGTCGAGCGCTACTGCAACCTGATGGATGAAATGGCGGCCTCCACCGAAACCCGCTTCGTCATCATCACCCACAACCCGATCACCATGGCCCGCATGAACCGCCTCTTCGGCGTCACCATGGCCGAACAGGGCGTCTCCACCCTCGTCTCCGTCGACCTGCAGACCGCCGAACGCCTGCGCGAGATCGCTTGAGGGTTTGCTTGAGGGCGTGCCGGCAGGAGGCGCGGACTGAAGGAGACGCCAGCGCATTCCTATCCGGCGATCGCTGTTTTGCCGCAGAGGCCACCCCATCCTCCGTCCTCCTCGGGCTTGACCCGAGGATCCATGCGGCATCCACCAGCGCCAGACCGTGGATCCCAGGCTCAAGGCCTGGGATGACGGAGATTGGGGGGCGAGCGGGGCAGGAGGCGCAAACTGGCAGTAGTCGGACGGCCAGGAGGCGCGGACTGGCAGGGGGCAGGCAGGAGGCGCCAGCGCATTCGCATCCGGCCACCCCTCACCATTTGGCCGCAAAGGTCACCCCACCCTCCGTCCTCCTCGGGCTTGACCCGAGGATCCATGCGGCATCCGCCGGCGCCAGACCGTGGATCCCAGGCTCAAGGCCTGGGATGACAGAGTTTGAGGGGGCGGATCGGCAGGAGGCAGGAGGCGGGGGGCAGTTGAGGATGCGGACTGCAGGAGGGGCGGGCAGGCATGAGGCGCCTACTGCATTCGTATCCGGCCACCCCTTGCTATCTTGCCGCAGAGGCCACCCCACCCTCCGTCCTCCTCGGGCTTGACCCGAGGATCCATGGGCATCCACCAGCACCAGCCCATGGATCCCAGGTGCCTCGAATGACGAAGATGGAGGAGGCGGAGCAACGTATGAGGGCGGCTGGCGGGAGGGCGCGATCATATTCAGTAACAACTCGCCATAAGGCGTGATATCCGGCACGGAAAAATTGCCTGTATCATGGGCTGAAATGGTCAGGCCGAAGACCGGATCCGGCTGAAAACGCCCGCACTTTTCGCCGGAATTCGCGTAAGCACCAAAAAAGGTCGGCTTCTTTGCGCTCTGTACCCCATTTGGGTGATGCTCTTTGCGATGACTTGCATTAGAAGTTGTTTCAACGCAACCTGATGCTTCAGCGCAAGCGTGGGCGGTCAACGTTGCTTATTGTCGAATTTGCATGCGGTTTTCCGGGCAGAGGGCAAGGACCGGGAAATCTGGGGCAATTCCTGCGAAACGCGCCAAGCGGCTTTCACAGGAATTGCGTGAAGATGAAGCGATAGGGCATTCCATTATTTGAGGAAAGTGCCCTGGGTTGAGGGACCCCCCGTCCGGTTTTCCTGGCCGGACGGAAACAAGGCTTTGCGGGACCTGTTGCAGTCCCGCAAAGCTTTTTTTATGCCGCCTTTGCTGTCCGGCGATGTTTCAATCGTTTCGAACGCCGCGGCGCCGAAGATTTATTGTGCAACGCAACATTCCGCCGCATTTGTCGATTTTCATTTCAACACCAACGGATTAAGCTAATCCCGGTTTGGTGTTGGGGGGAAGATGACCAAGTGGGTCTATACGTTCGGCGACGGGCAGGCTGAGGGCCGGGCGCGCGATCACGAGATTCTGGGTGGCAAGGGCGCCAATCTGGCGGAAATGTGCGCGCTGGGATTGCCGGTTCCGCCGGGGCTGACGATCGTCGGCGATGCCTGCAACACCTATTACAGGAACGGCCGCCATATCGAGGATGGGCTGAAGGCCGAGGTGCGCGCCGGCATATCAGGCATAGAGGCGATCACCGGCCGCCGCTTCGGCTCCGGCAGCCAGCCGCTGCTGCTTTCGGTGCGCTCCGGCGCCCGTGTTTCCATGCCGGGGATGATGGACACGGTGCTCAATCTCGGCCTCAACGACGAGACCGTGCAGGCGCTCGGCCATGATGCCGGCGACGCGCGTTTTGCCTGGGACAGCTACCGCCGCTTCATCCAGATGTATGCCGACGTGGTCATGGGCCTCGGCAACGATGCCTTCGAAGAGATTCTCGAAGACGAGAAGGCCAAGCTCGGCCATGAAACCGATACCGAACTCAGCGCCACCGAATGGCAGCATATCGTTTCCCTCTACAAAAGGCTGATCGAGGAGGAACTGGAGCAGGAATTCCCGCAGGATCCCGAGGTTCAGCTCTGGGGCGCGGTCGGCGCGGTCTTCTCAAGCTGGATGAGCGCGCGCGCCGTCACCTACCGCCAGCTCCACAATATTCCCGGAGCCTGGGGCACGGCGGTCAATATCCAGGCGATGGTCTTCGGCAATCTCGGCAATGCCTCGGCCACCGGCGTCGCCTTCACCCGCAACCCTTCGACTGGCGAAAAGGCGCTTTACGGCGAATTCCTCGTCAATGCGCAAGGCGAGGATGTCGTTGCCGGCATCCGCACGCCGCAGAGCATCACCGAGGAGGGGCGTATTTCCTCCGGCTCGGAAAAACCCTCGATGGAAAAGCTGATGCCGGAGGCGTTTCGCGAGCTCTGCCGCATCTGCAGCGAGCTCGAGATCCATTACCGCGACATGCAGGATATCGAATTCACCATCGAGCGCGGCAAGCTGTGGATGCTGCAGACCCGCGCCGGCAAGCGCTCGACCCGGGCGGCGATGAAGATCGCCGTCGACATGGTCGATGAGAAGGTGATTACCGAGGAGCAGGCGGTGCTGCGCATCGAACCTTCCAGCCTCGATCAGCTGCTGCATCCGACGATCGATCCGCGTGTCACCCGCCAGGTGATCGGCACCGGCCTGCCGGCCTCGCCGGGGGCCGCGACCGGCGCCATCGTCTTCACCGCCGAGGAAGCGGTGGAGGCCGAGGCCGAGGGCCGCAAGGTCATTCTGCTCAGGGTCGAGACCAGCCCCGAGGATATTCACGGCATGCATGCCGCCGAAGGCATCCTGACGACGCGCGGCGGCATGACCAGCCATGCGGCGGTCGTTGCCCGCGGCATGGGTATCCCCTGTGTCGTCGGCGCCGGCACCATGCGCATCGATCAGCGCAACGAGCGGCTGCTCGGCGTCGGCGTCATCCTGAAGAAGGGCGATATCATCACCATCGACGGCTCGGCCGGCCAGGTGCTGAAGGGCGAGGTGCCGATGATCCAGCCGGAACTGTCAGGCGATTTCGGCCGCATCATGGGCTGGGCCGATCGCGCCAGGCGCATGACGGTGCGCACCAATGCCGATACGCCGGCCGATGCGCGCGCCGCCCGCTCCTTCGGCGCCGAGGGCATCGGCCTTTGCCGCACCGAGCACATGTTCTTCGAGGGCGAGCGCATCCATGTGATGCGCGAAATGATCCTGGCCGAGAACGAGAAGGGCAGGCGGCTGGCGCTCGACAGGCTGCTGCCGATGCAGCGCCTGGATTTCACCGGCCTCTTCACCGTCATGCACGGCCTGCCGGTGACGATCCGCCTGCTCGACCCGCCGCTGCACGAATTCCTGCCGAAGACCGATGACGAGGTGGCCGAAGTCGCCTTCGCCATGGGCATGGAGGCGCAGGCCTTGCGCCAGCGCGTCGATGCCCTGCACGAGTTCAATCCGATGCTCGGCCACCGCGGCTGTCGGCTGGCGATCTCCTATCCTGAGATCGTCGAGATGCAGGCCCGCGCCATCTTCGAGGCGGCGGTTGAAGCAGCTAAGGAGACCGGGGCCGCCGTCGTGCCCGAGATCATGGTGCCGCTGGTCGGCCTGCGCTCCGAGCTCGATTACGTCAAGGCCCGCATCGACGAGGTCGCCGGCGATGTCATGGCCGAGGCCGGCATGAAGATCGATTATCTCGTCGGCACGATGATCGAGCTGCCGCGCGCCGCGCTGCGCGCCCATGTGATCGCCGAAGCCGCCGAATTCTTCTCCTTCGGCACCAACGACCTGACGCAGACCACCTTCGGCATTTCGCGCGACGACGCCTCCGCCTTCATCCCCACCTATCAGCGCAAGGGCATCATCGAGCACGATCCCTTCATCTCGCTCGATTTCGACGGGGTCGGCGAATTGATCAGCATCGCCGCCGAACGCGGCCGGCGCACCCGCAACGACATGAAACTCGGCATCTGCGGCGAACATGGCGGCGACCCGGCCTCGATCCGATTCTGCGAGACGATCGGGCTGGATTATGTCTCCTGCTCGCCGTTCCGCGTGCCGATCGCCCGATTGGCGGCGGCGCAGGCGGTCATATCTGGCGGTCTGAAAGACCTCCGGGGGAAATAGTCAGCCCGCGGCAGCCCGTTGGGCGCCGGGGATCAATGATGATACCGCCAGCGATCGCGGTAGATATAGGGCCCGTTCAGATCCCAGGCCATGCTCTGCATCATCTCCGCACTCTGCGCCCGCGATTCGGCCCGACGGTCGAGATCGATGCGCTGCAGGCAGGTGGCAAAACCATCGGTGCCGCGGCGGAAGCCATAACTCAGACACCGCTGCTCATCCGCCGCCCGCCGCTCCTCCGGCGTCATCGTTTGGCAGGCGGATAGGCCGGCGATAGTGGCGAGAAGGGTGATGAGGAGAGGGACGCGCATGGCGGTATTCCTTGCTTTTCCCTGAGGAAATGCCATTCGGGCGCGGGCGTCAAGCTCCGGGCCGCGGGCGTGCCCCTGGTTTCGCTGGCGGATGGCCGACAGGGATGTCTACCTGTGAATGGTTTCTCCTGCCCACCCCAGCCTCCGTCATGCTCGGCCTTGAGCCGAGCATCCACGCCGCATCCATCAGCGGCAGTGGCATGGATCCCAGGCTCAAGGCCTGGGATGACGGAGAATGTGGTTGGCGTTTTCGCCAAACTCGCCGCCAGAGGGAGAAAGGGCTACGCCGCCCCGGCCGGATCCCCGATCGGCAGCAGTGCCGGATCGAGCGGCGGATCCTGCGGGTTCTTCGTATCTCCAGGGTCCTGCACCGGTGTCAGCGGCGGTTTTTGCTGGATGGGGTCAGGAATGCCAGGCGTCGGCGTCGGGCCGCGCGGGGTGTCGGTTGTCGGTGTTGGGATGGGATCTCTGTTCGGCATGATCGCCTCCTTTTCAAAAAAGGAACGGCATCCCTGGCATATGGTTCCACTTTCACGCGCCGGCATTCCTCTGTATGAGGAGAGCCTCAAGCATGAGGACGAGCATGGCGATCCGCGATCGATTTTCGAAAAAACTGAACTGCCCGCAATGCGGCAATGAGGGCTTTGCCGAGGCCTCGGAGATCGACGATCCCAAGCGCAAGCACCCGGATTTCAAGGTCGATCAGCTGCCGCGCGGTTTTGGCGTGCAGCGCCCGTCCAACCATCAGGAGAGCTTCATGCTCAAATGCGAATGCGGCCGCAAGTTTCCCTTCCGCAGCCTGGCGGAGGCTGCGGCGGAACGGCGTTAATTCAGAACGTCAGATCCGCTCCAGCAGCTCGACGAAGGCGTCGGCGAAGCGCACCAGATGCGCGGTCTCCTCATCCGGCGCCTGCATGCGGATTTCGGTGCCGGCATAATCGAGCAGCGCCAGCACGACGCGCATCTCGCTGCCGCCATCGGGAATGCGCAGCACCGCGATGCGCCGGCAATCGGCGATAAGGCCGCCGGCCGGCAGGTCGAACAGCAATTCGCCGCCCGCCCGGTTCGCCGCCTGGCGCACCGCCTCGCAGAAACCGGCATCGCCGCCGGCATATCCTTCGAGCGAAAGTTCGAGCTCGACGAGCTCCATCGGCAGCATCGGTTCGCCGTGGTCGATCCCGCCAAGCGCAGACGCCTGCGGCCTCGCTGCTATCTCGGGTGAAATCATCCCGTCTCTCCTTGCCTTTGAATTCGGAGATGAAACCGCGGCAGAATGGCCCCTTTTTGCCATATCAGCAAGGGCTCATGAAGTGGCCCGGCCATCGCCTCGACCGTCTCGGGAGAATTCCGGCCGATATTCCAAGACAACAGTTTCAATTCAGCCGAATCTTGCCCAGATCCGGATGATTTTAGGCCGGGCTGGCCTAAAATCTGAATCCGGATCCAAATCAAAGAAATAGACGATAATGTCGTCCGAAAACCGCTTCACACTTTTCGGCATCATGCTCTAAACAGGGATATAGCGATTTGCGTGGTTGAAGGCGCGGCGCTGACGAGCAACCGGTAAGTTTGATGGCCATCCGTTACGACCGTCCCGTTTCCAGCGCCGCCCGCTTTGCGCGGCTGCTCGGGGCGTTTTCGCTGGTGCTGGCGCTGGCGGTGCTGATCGCCCATCGTTTCGGCGGGCTGGCCACCCCCTATCTCGTGCTGCTCCTGATCGCCGCCGCCGGCTGCGGACTGCTGGCCGCCCTGTTGGCCGCCGTCGGTCTGCGCAGCCTCTGGACATCGGGCGCCGAAGGCGGGCTGGCGGCCCTTGCCGCGCTGATCTATGCCGCCTTTCCGCTTACGATCGGCGCCTTTGCCGCCGAGCAATATCTCAGCCTGCCGGATATCTACGACGTCTCCACCGATCCGGTCTCGGTGCCGGACTGGCTGTCGGCCCCGAACGCCGACCAGATCTGGCTGAAGCGCAATCCGGTGACGCCGGAGGATCGCGAAAAGCAGCTGGCCGCCTATCCCGAGCTGACCGGCCGGCGCTATGAGGGCGCGCTCGACCGCGTGCTGGAAGCTGTGCGCAAGGTTGCCAAGCAGAGCGGCTTCACCATCGTCCGGAGCACCGGCACCAGCGAGCCGGACCGCGACCCGGAGGACGGGCCGGCAAAGCCCGGTGCCGGCGACGAGGCCGTTGCCGATGCGCCCGGCATGATCCCCGTGCCGACGCCGCGCCCCTATGACGATGATGTCGCCAAGCTGATCCGCGGCGCCAACGGCGTGACGCTGCAGGCGACCAACCGCACGCTGATCCTCGGCCTGCGCTTCGATATCCTCATTCGGCTCCGCGAAGAGGCCGAAACCACCTTCGTCGACATCCGCGTCGCCTCCCGCTACGGCCAACACGACCTCGGCTTCAGCGCCGCGATCGCCGGCGATTATCTGAAGGCGCTGGACGCCGAACTGCTGGGGATTGCCGGTGGGTGAGCCGCGGTGCCGCCAAAGGCGGCAGCAATCGATCCAGTGAATCGATTGCAGTGGCGAACGCCCTGAGCCAAAGCGAAGGGCCGGGAGAGGGTGCGGCAGGCTCAACATGCTGACGGTGCCTCGAATTCGGCGTACCTGTGGTTTCACCCACCTAACCTCCTTCATTCCTGTGTCCTCAGGGCGTTGCCCGAGGGATGTCACAGGAATCCAGTCCGCCCAAGTCCTTGGGCGGGGGAGACATTTCAAGCTTGGTAAGAGTCAATCACCGCGCCGACGCGCGGTGGCTGGATTCCTGTGACAGGCACAGGAATGAGGTAGGAGGGTGCGGCACACACAACGATCAGCCCTCATCCTGAGGCGCCCCGCAGGGGCCTCGAAGGGCGAGGGCGGGTGGCTGCGGTGGCCAGCCCCGTCCTTCGAGGCTCCGCCCTGCGGGCTACGCACCTCAGAATGAGGCTGGAGCGAGGGTGTGCCGTGCCGCCCCCTCTGCCCTGCCGGGCATCTCCCCCACAGGTGGGGAGATTGGCTGGGCTCACGGGCTTCCCCACAACCGGCGTTGCTGCTCGATGAAACGGTGGAGGGATGCGAAGGTCCGGCCACTCGTAATCTCCCCACCTGTGGGGGAGATGCCCGGCAGGGCAGAGGGGGCGGCCACCGCACACCGCAGAGAGGTTGGCAGGCGACACGCACAACGATCAGCCCTCATCCTGAGGTGCCCCGCAGGGGCCTCGAAGGACGAGGGCGGGTGGCTTGGATGCCACGGCATCGGCAAGGTGGCCAGCCCCGTCCTTCGAGGCTCCGCCCTGCGGGCTACGCGCCTCAGGATGAGGCTGGAGAGATGGCATGCCATGAGGCTGGAGAGGGGGCGCGCCGGGCCGGGGAGGGCAGAGGGGGCGGCCGCGGTACACCGCAGAGAGGTTGGCAGGCGACACCCACAAACGATCAGCCCTCATCCTGAGGTGCCCCGTAAGGGGCCTCGAAGGACGAGGGCGGGTGGCTGGATTGCACGGCATCGCGAAGATGGCCAGCCCCGTCCTTCGAGGCTCCGCCCTGCGGGCTACGCGCCTCAGGATGAGGCTGGAGAGATGGCATGCCATGAGGCTGGAGAGGGGGCGCGCCGAGCCCGGGAGGGCAGAGGGGGCGGCCGCGGTACACCGCAGAGAGGTTGGCAGGCGACACCCACAAACGATCAGCCCTCATCCTGAGGTGCCCCCGTAAGGGGCCTCGAAGGACGAGGGCGGGTGGCTGGATTGCACGGCATCGCGAAGATGGCCAGCCCCGTCCTTCGAGGCTTCGCCCTGCGGGCTACGCGCCTCAGGATGAGGCTGGAGAGAGGGCGCGCCGTGAGGCTGGAGAGGGCTCACTCCACCACCAACCACCCCGTATACCGCACCACCAGCCCGGTCAGCCGCCCGCCGATCTCGACGTGAAAATGAAACCGCCCCTCACGCTCCTCCTCGAACGTCTCGCCGCCCGGCGCCAGAAACAGCGGCAGCGGAATGCCGCAAAACCGCCACCCGCGCACCACCAGTCGCAACTTGTTCCCCTCCGGCACCAGCGCCACCAGCACCTGGAACGGCCCGAAGACTTCGGCGAGCAGATGGCGGTCGCGGTCCTTGCCCTCGAGCTGCAGGCTGTGGAAGCTCTTACCGCCGAAATCTCGCGTCCAGATCTCCTTCTCGCCATCGGCGGTAAAACGCACCGTGACCGGCACATGCTCGCCCGCCGGGGGAAAGCCGATCAGCCGGGCGACGATCCTCGCCAGCCAGCCGCTGCCGCGCTCGATCTGCGCCCGGCCGGAGGCGGTGCGGGCGCCGCCCCCAAGGCCGCCCGAATGCCCGCCCGCATGCATGGCGGATATCGCCGGCGGCAGCCGCGCGAAGGCGCTGCCGAGAACCCTGTGGTAAAGCGGCAGGCCGGCGCCCTCGCTTTCCGCCCTGACGCCTGATGCAATCGAGAAGCGCCGGAATTCCGCTTCGAAATCCGCGAGCTGCAATTCGCCCGTCGCCGGCCGCGCGCCATTTTCCGGCCGGACGCCGCCGAGCAGCCGGCGCACCAGCGCCGCCACGCCGGTGACCGGAATGAACGGCCCGTCATCCCCCTCGGCAATCAGATGCCAGCCGCAGGCAAGCGGCTTGCCGGCGGCATCGAGGCCGCTCAGGCGCACGAACATGCCGCCGCGATGCTCGCCGATCGCCAGGCCGTGGCTCGCCCGCTGCATCAGCCGCGCAAACGGCGTTGGCGACGGCAGCAGCTTCCGCCGCGTGAGACCCGCCGCAAGCCCAAGCAGCCGCTGCAGCAGCTGCGGCTCCGTGCCGACCCCGGTGAAGCTCGATTGCAGGCCGGCAAAGCGGCCCGGCAGCAGCGCCAGATCCGGCGCATCCACAAGCAGGAAAGTCCGGCTCCTGAGCGGCGTCACGCCCGGTGGGGCGATCGTCACCCGCATCGCCTCGATCAGCCCCGGCGCCAGCGCCGGCTGGCCCTGCCGCAGCACCGAGACCGGCTTGCCGGCATAACTGGCGATCGCTCTCACGACATTGAGCCCGATCTTCACATGCGCGGACGGGGCAATGCCGGCGGCCACCGCATCGATCCGGGAAAACCGCGGCGCCATGACATCGAGGGCTGCGAAGGACAGCGCCGGCAGGCTGCTCAGGCCGGAAAGCGCAAAAACCCCCTTCGCCCGCGCCTCGGCATCGAGCCCGCCGATGGCGGCGACGAAGCCGGTGCTGTCGGCGAGATCGGCATAATCGATGTCGAGCCCGATGCAGGCGCGCACCACCTTATAGGGGTCTTGCCCGAAACTCTGAAACGGCCCGGAGGCATCGATGACGAGATCCGGCCGCAGCCGCGTCAGCTGTTCGGTGAGATCGCCATCGCGATCGAAGGCCACTGCCTGCAGCGTTGCCCCGAGATTGCTGCTTCCCAGGCCCTCGGATCCATCTTTCGGGGATCTGAGATCGGCAACGAAATCATCGGCCTTTTCAAGCGACCGCCCCCCGATCAACAGCCTGAGGCGCGGTTCATCGCCAAGCAGCCGCGCCAGCCGGCCGCCGAAGGTGCCGTAGCCGCCGATGATCAGCAGCGAGAGCCGCTCGCCGCTCATGCGATGAAACGGCTGCGCTGCTCCGCCGTCGGCACCATGCAGCTCTGCCGGCCGGCGATCTTCAGCCGGTTGCGGGCGATGAATTCATAAAGCGTATCGGCAAGGCGGCGCGGCAGCAGCCGGAAGAGCTTGACCAGCGAATAGGGAAAGCCGAGGCCGGCCACCATGCGGATCGACCCATCCGACTTGAAGAAGGCGCGGCCATTCTCGATGAGGATATTGGTTTCATAATCGCGCTCATTCAGCCCGTAATGCCGGTAGAGGGCGGCGCCGAGCGGCGTCTGGGCGGCGAGGAAGCGGTATCGTCGCTGCCTATCGTGCTTCAGCGCGAATTTCACCCAGCCGGAGCAGAAGACGCATTCGCCATCGAAAATAATCAACGGCTGGTCATCGGCAAAATCCGGCACATCGACATCATCGCGATAGCTGTAAGCGGCACGCGCCATGGTAATCTCCCCATCTCACGCTTACAACAGCCGGTAGGTGGCGGCAAGAGAAGGCGGCCCATCCGCCGCGATCTCGCCGCGCTCCACGAGATCCTCGATATGGGCGAGCACGGAAAGGGCGGCCGCGCCATACAGCTTCGGATCGGTATCGCGATAGATCGCCTTCACCATCTCGGCAATTGCGCGGTCGCCCGCCCGGATGCGCGCAAGGATCGCCCGCTCGCGCCCCAGCCGGTGCGCCTTCAGGCCCTGCAGGAAGGCGGTGGGCTGCGCCACCGGCCCGCCATGGCCGGGCAGCAGCAGGCGGTCCTGGCGCCCCATCAGCCGCTCGAGCGAGGCCATGTAATCGGCCATCGACCCATCCGGCGGTGCGACGATCGAGGTCGACCAGGCCATGACATGATCGCCGGAGAAGAGAATGTCGCGGCCTTCGAGCGCGAAGGCGGCATGATTGGCCGTGTGCCCCGGTGTGGCCACCGATGTCAGCGCCCAGCCATCGCCGGACAGGGTCTGACCGTCACCGATCGCGATATCCGGCACGAAGGCGAGATCCGAGCTTTCCGAAAAGGGATTGATCTCGCCATCCCTGAGCGGCCGTGCCGGCCGATGCGGCCCCTGGCCCACCGTCACCGCCCCCGTTTCCGCCTGCAGCCGGCGGGCAAGCGGCGAGTGGTCGCGATGCGTATGGCTGACGAAGATATGCGTCACCTCGCGGCCGGCAAGCGCTGCCATCAGCGCCAGATAATGCGCCTCGTCCTCCGGCCCGGGATCGATGACCGCGACCGAGGAAGCGCCGACGATATAGCTGTTGGTGCCGTAAAAGGTGAAAGGCCCGGGATTCTCCGCCGTGATCCGCTCGACCCCAGGCGCCACCGGCACGGCGCGCCCATAGGCCGGCTCGAAAGCAAGGTCGAATGCGGGGCTTTCCATGAGGGCGATGATCTCGCGGCCGATGACGTCGCCCATTCCTAGCACGGCCCTTGGCGCTCTGCAGCGCATAAATCTGCGGCGTGCGCAACTTAATCATTGTGACAGACGGAGAGCTTTGCTAATCAGGCGTCGATTTGAGCCGGCGCTTTGCGCCGAAAGCTCTGGTGGGGCGTAGCCAAGCGGTAAGGCAGCGGTTTTTGGTACCGCCATCCCCTGGTTCGAATCCAGGCGCCCCAGCCATCTTCACCCCGCTGCGCTCTCGTTCAATCCTCTGATCACCTCGACGAGCTTCTTCGTCTTCTCGAAGTCGAAGACCTGCTGCGGACCTTCTGGTGCAACATCGATGAATGGGCTTTCGTAGAGCAGGGCGGGATCCATAACGCCTCTCTCCGTCAAGTGCTCAATGACCATCTCGATGAATTCGATCTGGTCGGCCGTGGCGCCGCTGTCGGAGACGAAGCTGGAGAAGGCTTCGGCTACGGCCGCGCGGTCGAGGCCGACCAACGAGCGGACGAAAGCGCCGAAGCCGTGTGCGACTTCCGTCGCCTTCTCCAGATGCTTGACGTCGCCAATGCCGGCGGAAAGCAGCATGGCCTGCAGTTCCTCAACATCGGTTGGCGTCAGCGGTTTGCCGTGGCGCAATTTGGCGATGGCGATATGGTCTTCGTGCTCGCGCAGGAAATGCCGGGCCTTCCGCTTGAAGCGGGCGAAATCTACCTCGCCGACTTCCGGCAGATCGATTTCGGCGCCCAGGCCCAATTCGTCCTCGAAATTCGTGTAGACGACCCTGCGCTTGCCCTTCTCAATATGCTGCATGAGGCCGCGAAGCCTCAGCCGTACCAGTTCAAGCAGCGGCACGGTAATGCCTTCCCACCACGGGTCGGAGAGGATATCGAGGATCAGCGGATGTTGGGCGGCGATGATCGGGATCGCAGTCTGTTCGTCCAGCGCCGAGGCAATCTCGACCAACTGCTTCTTCAGCCGGTCGAAGTTTTTCGAACCCTTGAGCAGCGCCAGCTCTAGGCCGAAAATCAAAAGATCGAAGCGTTTGGCTTCTTCCGGCTCGCCCTTCACTTCGGTTGGCAGCGGTGCAACATCGTCGAGCAGTTCTTCGCGCACCGCGTCTGACAGCTCGATCCAGGCCTCAGCGGATTTATATTTCTCCACCGTCCGCCGCTTGGCCCGTACGATGAAGTTATCGAAGTTCATACCGGCTACGTAGGTCTGCAATGCATCCAGCGCCTCGTCGCGGACCGCCTGCTCATTGAGCGGCTTGCCGCCGCCGGCGTCATAGCTTTCCTGGCGGGCCTCGGCCATGCCAGAAGCGTCTAACCTTTGCTTCTCATCCAAAGCCCGCACAAGGTCAAAGCGGGCGGCGAACAGGCGTTCGTTCAGGCTTTTCGCATTGCGGCCATCGTCCGGCTGCGGGTTCTGGCGGAAGAATTCCAGGTTCTGGCAATAGTCGAAGACGCGGAAGAATTCCTTGTCCTCACCGGGGCCGAACAGATCGGGGCAAAGTCGCGTGCCGCGCCCGATGATCTGCCAGAACTTCGTCTTCGAGCGGATGAGCTTGAACAGCACGAGGTTGACCACCTCGGGCACGTCGATGCCGGTGTCGAGCATGTCGACGGAGATGGCGATATGCGGATTGCCGTCCTTCCTGGAAAAGTCGTCGATCAGGCTCTGGGCATATTCGGTCTTGAAGGTGATGACACGGGCAAAATGGCCGGCGGCTAGATGCGGATAAGCGCGGTTGAAACGCTCCTCGATGAATTCGGCATGTTGCTGGTTCTTGGCGAAGATGATGGTCTTGCCGAGCCGATCGCCGCCGGCGACCTTCAGGCCCTCGGTCATCACGTGGGCCAGCACCTTGTCGACGGTGTCGGCGTTGAACAGCCATTTGTTGACGGCTTCGGCGTTGACCGTATCAGGCGGGTCGCCATCCTCCTCGTCCCATTCCAGCATGTCCCACTGTTCTTTTTCCGTCTCGGAAAGATCGTCGTAGCGGATGCCTTCACGCTGAAATTTGAGCGGTACGGAGACCGAATGCGGCGGCACGAGATATTCGTCCTCTACCGCCTTGTCGAGCGAATAGGCGTCTGTGGGAACACCATCCTCGAGATCGAACAAACCGTAGGTATTGCGGTCGATCTCGTCCTTCGGCGTGGCAGTGAGGCCGACGAGCAGACTGTCGAAATAATCGAAGATCGCGCCATAACGCTGATAGACCGACCGGTGCGCCTCGTCGACGATGACGAGATCGAAATGACCGGGCCCGAAACGGGCTTGTCCGGATTGCCGCTCGTCGATCAGGTTCATCATCGTCGGATAGGTGGAGAGGAAGACACGGCCTTCGGCGTTCTTCTCCGTCACCAGGTTGACCGGCGAGGTCTCCGGCAGCTGTCGTTTGAACTCCCGCACCGCCTGGTTCACCAGCGCCACGCGGTCTGCCAGAAAAAGCACGCGCTTCACCCAGCCGGCGCGCATCAAAAGGTCGACCAGCGCGATCACCGTGCGCGTCTTGCCGGAGCCGGTCGCCATGACCAGCAGGCTTTTGCGCTGCTTGTGGGCTTCGAAGGTTTCGGCGACGCGCGAGATGGCGCGGGTCTGGTAATAGCGGCCGGCGATTTGTCTGTTGACGGCCAGTCCCGCAATCGGCTTGCGGCTCGCCCGCCGCTGGATCGTCAGCGCCAACTCGTCCTTCTTGTAGAAACCGGAAACGGCGCGCTGCGGATAGGCGGTATCGTCCCAGATCCAATGCTCATAGCCATTGGAGGTGAAGATCACCGGCCGCTGGCCAAACTGCTTTTCCAGGCAATCGGCATAGAGTTTTGCCTGCTGCTGGCCGGCGCGCGGATCACGCTTGGTGCGCTTCGCCTCTATCAGCGCCAAGGGTTTGCCGTCGTCACCCCAGAGCACGTAATCGACGAAGCCCTTGCCCTCATTGTTCGGCATGCCCTCGACCGGGAATTCGCGGTCGCGCGGCTGATCGAGCCTCCAGCCAGATTCCTTCAGCAGCAGGTCGATATAGAGGTCGCGGGTCTGAGCTTCCGAATAATCGTGATGGTCGGGCCGCGCCTCGTTCTCATGGCGGGCTGCAGCCACTTCGGCGCGCAGGCGTTTCAGCTCGGCGTCGAGATCGGCGTTGTCACGCAGCATGGCCTCGAAGGCTGCATCCTTCGCTTCCATCTCGCCCTTCATGCGGGTGAGTTCGGCGAAAGCGCGCTTCACCACATCCGTTTTGCGGGTGAGATGCGCAGGATCAAAGGCGAATCCATCAGCCGGCCGATTCTTGCGTGCATAGGTGCGGGCCAGCCAGAAGCAGAGATGGAACAGCTCGCGCACGGCATTCGCCGCCTCGGCGGGCTTCGTTTCGCGGCTTTCATGAACTGCCTGATTGCCGATCTTGATGATGACGCGGGCCTTGGAAAACACCGCCTGACCGGCAAGTTTCTGGAAGCTCGGCTCGTGGATCAGCGCCGAGATGTTGCTCTGGTAGGGAAATTTCAGGCCCGGATCGTGCTTGTAGGCCCATTGCACGGCCAGCTCCACCGTGCGCCGGGCATAAAACGCCGCCGCCCGCGGATCGCCTTCCGCCAAAGCTTCCGCCCGCTTCGCGCTGTCGAAGATCTCGGGAAATTCGGCGGCGATGAAGGCGAAATTGGACATGGAGCCTCAGAGCTGACCGGAGAAGGCGCGATGTTGGAGGGAGGAGAAGTGCGC
This sequence comes from Rhizobium sp. N122, assembly GCF_002211295.1. Classification (NCBI taxonomy): domain Bacteria; kingdom Pseudomonadati; phylum Pseudomonadota; class Alphaproteobacteria; order Hyphomicrobiales; family Rhizobiaceae; genus Rhizobium; species Rhizobium sp. N122. The sequence continues at coordinate 62,398 of NZ_LOKU01000018.1, forward strand.
GTCCAATACATTAAGTTGATTTTCACAGTTAAGTCTACATCTTTGCGTTGCTTTAATTCGCTTGGCAAAGTCATCTTGGAGTTGGCGCTCAGGCATTCCTATGCGAATGTTCAGAACCTTTTCTTTCGAGATGTTTTTCATCGAGCCGCTTGTTCCAGTGGCTCGCTTCGAGATTTCACGTCGAAACGAGGAACTGCTAAACATGCCGTGAACGAACAGCGGGTTTGGCTTGTTCTTGGCGTTCCAAGCAAAGCGCCAGATCTTGTCAGGCAGCACTATGCGTTCGCAATCCGTATGAACCATCGCGGTTGCGCCAATCAATTCCGCTGTGTTAGCTCTGCTGAACAGAAGGTCTCCCTTGTGAATCAAATGGTTGAGCCGAGCTCCATAGCTCTTCGGCAGAGCTTTCGCTTCCTCTGCCTTGAATATACCCGACGTCACCGCGCTGACCTTGAGTACACGATAGCTTAGCGGATCCGAATTATCTGGATCGGGCGCAAGATTCTTTCCGGTTTCAAAATCCTCTACCCAGTCAGAAATACGGCCGGCTGCAAACGACTTGTCGTTTTCAATCAGATCCCCGAACATCTCCAGAAAGATCGATTGGGTGAGGCTGTCGAGCAGGGCGATGGCTTGGCGGCGCTTCTGGCGCAATTGATCGGCCTTATCCAGTATCGCCGCAATCCGCTTCTGCTCGTCTAGGGGCGGGAGATTCAGCTGAATTGCCCGTAGATCTTTGACAGATAGGTGTTTGACCGTGACAAACGGAGTTCTATCCTCGATCGTTTTCAGGGCACCAGGTAGGAAATGAAATAGGTAGCTGTTGTCCAAGTGCTGCGGTTTTCCCGCGATCTTGCAGACACGTTGATTAAGCAAGGCAGCGTTGGACTGCCACCTGCCCCTATTGAACTCGCCATCCATGCCGATCAGGATGTCCCCGTTCTCAACAACGAAATCTTGGTGGTAGGAGCCCTCAAAGTAAGTGTCAGTGTAACCTCGAACGACGTCCCTGATTCGGATGAGGGGTAGTCCTCTCCCTTCCGTATTGAAGCCATCGGATGTGAAGGCAAAGCCCGAAACTATATTCGTAACCTCGCCTATCGAAACCAGCGATAGCGCCCGCATCACAGCATTGCCTCCAGCTCTTTCAGTCCTTCGGCGATCTCGGTCTCGAGCTTCAACAACTGAGCAATGATCTCCTTCGGTGGGCGATGTTCCGCCGCCTCATGCACCACTTCCTTGTAGCGGTTGAGCGACAGGTCATAGTCGAAGCCGGCGATATCCTCGCGGCTCACCGTAAAGCTCTGGCCGGTGCGCGGATTTTCGCGCTCCGCGCCATTGCGCTCCGCCCAGCGGGCGACGACATCCGGCAGGTTGTTCCTAGTATGCTCGTCCTCGCCGACCTTCTCCTTCGGCACCGGCCCGAACTTCTCCTCCGGCACCATCATCTGGCGCTTGTCGTCGAGGCTCATGCCGTCGGCCTGCACGTCGTAGAACCAGACGTGATCCGTGCCGCCGGAATTAGTCTTGGTGAAGAAGACGATCGCTGTGGAGACGCCAGCATAGGGCTTGAAGACACCCGATGGCAGCTTGACGATCGCGTCGAGCTTGTGCTCGTCCACCAGCATCTTGCGGATCGCCTTATGCGCCGTCGACGAGCCGAACAGCACGCCATCCGGCACGATCACTGCTGCGCGCCCGCCTGGTTTCAGGAGCTTCAGAAATAGCGCCATGAACAGAAGTTCGGTCTTCTTCGTCTTGACGATGGCGAGCAGGTCGTTGGCAGTCGTCTCGTAATCCAGCGAGCCGGCAAAGGGCGGGTTGGCGAGGATCAGCGAATATTTGTCGGCGTCGTCACCATGGCTGGAGGAGAGCGAATCCCGGTAGCGGATATCGGCGCCCTCGACGCCATGCAGCTGCATGTTCATCGAGCCGATGCGCAGCATGGTCTGGTCGAAATCGTAGCCGTGGAACATCGTATTGTGGAAATGCTTGTTCATCGACGTATCCATGAACAGCTTGCTGTGGTGCTCGCGCAGATATTCGCCGGCCGCGACCAGGAAGCCGCAGGTGCCGCTCGCCGGATCACAGATCACGTCCTGCGGCGTCGGCTTCGTCAGCTCGACCATCAGCTTGATGATATGGCGCGGCGTGCGGAACTGGCCGTTCTGCCCGGCCGAGGCGATCTTGCCGAGCATATATTCGTAGAGATCGCCCTTGGTGTCGCGATCCTCCAGCGGAATTTCTGCCAGCATGTCGACCACCTTGGCGAGCAGGCCGGGCGTCGGAATGGTGAAGCGGGCCCCCTTCATGTGTTCGGAGTGAGCAGTGCCTTTCTCTGCCATCTCTCGCAGGAATGGAAAGACGTTCTCCGCGACAATGAAGAACATGCGGGCCGGATCGTCGTTCTTGAAACGCGACCAGCGCAACATGGCATAGGAAATCTCTTCCTTGATTTCCCCCGTGTCGTCATCCCGGACCGTTCGATAAAGGCCGTCGGGAAAGACCACCCGCTCGATCGGCCGGCCGAGTAAGTTGGCTTTGTTTTCCTCGCGCGTCTGAATGTCATCCAGGCCGCGCATGAAGAGCAGGTAGGTGATCTGCTCGATCACTTCGAGTGGGTTGGCAATCCCACCCGCCCAAAAAGCGTTCCAAACCTGGTCGACCTTCGAGCGAATTTCACCTGTGAGCATGCGTATTCCCTGTCACCGTCCGAATCGGGTTTGACACTACGGCATAAGGCCGTGCTACTGAAGATGCATCGGGAAGTTGAATGACCGCAAGATGAGAGCTTTCTGTCAAAAGCTATTGGCCGGTCGGCCTACGAGTGTGACCCAATGTTTCGTGTTGATAGGAGCCAAAATAGAATCGCGCGCCTCGCACAAAGGCGCTTTGGCGAGCTTGCATTGCGTGAGCGGGATCATCTGCAGGAATGGCTTGTGCACCAGCCAGATGCACTTGGCGAAGAGTTACTCATCATCCAGAAAGAGTTTGACGGGTTCGACGAGACGCGTGAGCGGCTGGACCTTCTTGCGCTCGACAAGGCGGGCAATCTCGTCGTCATCGAGAACAAGCTCGACGATTCAGGCCGCGACGTGACTTGGCAGGCACTGAAATACACCGCCTATGTGTCGGGCCTGAATAAGCTGCAGATTGTCGAGATCTACCAGCAGTATCTCGACCGCTATTGCGGGGGTGGCTCGGCAGTCGAACGCATCTGCGAATTCATGGAGGTTGAGGAGCTTCAAGAGACGGTACTGAATCCCGGTAACGGCCAGCGCATGATGTTCATAGCTGCCAATTTCCGCCGTGAAGTGACCGCGACAGTCTTGTGGCTGCTTAGTCGAGGCATTCGTGCACAGTGCTTTCGCGTTGTCCCCTACAGCTTCGGCGATGAGCTGTTCATTGATCTGCAGCAGATTATCCCAACTCCGGAGGCTGCAGATTACATGATCGGCATCTCTTCAAAGGAGGTGGAGGAAACAAGTGCGCAGGGGGTCCAAGCGCGTCGACATCAGCTCCGGCTTCAGTTCTGGGCTCGCGCATTGGAGAGATTGCGCGCGGATGGCATCACCCTCTTTGCCAATGTTAATCCTAGTCGTGATCATTGGCTGAATGCAGGGTCTGGCGTTGGAGGTTGTCCTTTTACGATGGTTTTTGCACGCGACGAAGTTCGTGTCGAAGTAAATCTCGCGCGCGCCGACCGGGATCAGAATAAGTGGCTGTTCGATCGGCTCGAAGCCGACAGGTCTGCATTCGAAGCTAGATTGGGAGGGGCGATGAGCTGGTCTCGGCTCGACGAGAAGAAACAGAGCCGAATATCCTATTCCCATCCATTCGATGGCTTCGACGTCGACAACTGGCCGGAAATGCTGACCTGGTTGTCGGAGCACATACGCAAGTTGGAAGGGGCTTTCCGACAGCCACTAGCGCAACATGCGCGTTCGATTCCCAGCGTTGATGACACAACGGAATAATTGCGAGTCCGTTGGTCATCGAGCGAACCCCCGCCATCTACCCCAGTCTCCGCATCAACGCATCCTGAAACCCCGCATCACTGACCTCAGCCGTCACCTCCCACCGCTGCCTGTGATACCAATACGCGCCGCTGACCTTAGCGGCGCCATCATCGCTCGTCGCAAGCCATGTCTGCATGAGGTGCATCAGCTCAAGATCATCCGGCGCGCCGGCGCCGCCCTCTTGGTCGGCACCCCAGCCGGGTGACGGCGTTGCTCAGGACATCGGCCAGTGGCGGGCGATGGCTCCAACCACTGCTGTTTCAATCGCTCAACTCACAAAAACTGATGCGCTGTCTCACAACTTAATCTTGCGTGCAAATCTGCGGTAGGACATCTTGCCTTCAATTGGAGGGCAAAATGAAGATTTTAGGATGGGCGTATTCGAGGAATACGGGACACACTCACGAAGTTGCGAATTATCCAATCGGTGAGACTGACATCGAGATCGACTCTGACGGGAACGTACGCGTGAAGCTAATAAGCAAAGAAATTTCGCTGACCGGCCAATACGTGTTGAGCGTCCGACTTACTCCTGGCGAAATCGAGATGATCCACTCGGAACTTAAAACCGGCGATCTGAAAAAAAGATTAGAGAAGCTTGAGGAGCGATTGGGCGAACCTGATTAATTCATCAATGAGGCCCTCCGTATTCGATCTACTGCGTGTTGGCGCCGCCCCAGCTGCGTCGAGGCGAGAAGTCGAATACGCGTCGTCAAAAACGCTCAGCGCCCAACGCCCAACAAACTGTCGGTTTCGTTTGCTACCGCTGCTGTTCGAATAAGTGGACGCCCGTCAACTCCGCAAGCCTCTCCGCCAGCGCATCCTGAAACCCGACATCACCAACCTCCGCCGCCGCCTCCCGCCGCTGCCGGTGATACCAATACCCGCCGCTGACCCTGGCCGCGCCATCATCGCTCGTCGCCAGCCATGTCTGCGTGAGATGCCCCATTTCGAGATCATCCGGCGCGCCGGCGCCGCCCATTTTGGTCGGCACCCAGCCGGGGTCGACGGCGTTGCTTAAGACATCCGGCCAGTGGCGGGCGAGGGCGGCGGCGAGGGTGGCGATGTAGAGCTTGCTTTCCGAATAGGCCTGGCTGGCGTTCCATGGCCGCCGCTTCCAGTCGATATCGTCGAGGCTGCTGCCGCCGCTGCGGTGCATGCCGCTCGTGAGATAGATCAGGCGGTCGGGGCGGGTGATCCACGCGGTGAGGAGATAGGGGGCGAGCAGGTTGACCGCCAGCGTCTTGGCGTGACCATCCGGCGTTTCGCCGCGGCTTCGTTCGAGGTAGATGCCGGCATTGTGGATGACGGCGTCCATGCGGCCGATGGCGTTGACCTGGTCGGCGATGGAGCGCGTCTCGGCGGCGCTGGCGAGATCGCCGATGACGAGGGCGAGCGCGGCGGCTGACGTCTCTGCGATGGCGGCGGCGCGCTCACGGGAGCGGGCGTGGAGCACGACGTCATGGCCTTGGCTGATGAGGGTGCGGGCGGCGGCAAGCCCGAGGCCATCGGTGGAACCGGTGATGAAGATGCGGCTCATGGGGTTTCCTTTCGCGGTGGCGTGGTGGGGGCAGAGTGCTTGGGTGGGGGTGCTTGGGTCAAGTCTGAGGACGACGGAGGGTGGGGAGAGAGGATTGGCAGGGGGCGAGATGATGGGGCGAGTCCGGCGGCGTGGGGGCGGTTTTGCAGGCAGGTTCCCACATACTCCGTCATCCTCGGGCTTGAGCCGAGGATCCATGCTACGAGCGCTGTGCTGTCCGTCGGCAGTGGGAACGGCAGGGGCATCCTATCCGCGAACGTATGAACGTCGAGTGCTGCGTGTGATCCTCGGGTCAAGCCCGAGGATGACGGAGAGTGGGGTGAGGCTCCGGCTGGAACCGCAATGCCGTCAGTCGGATGATGGCATTTTTCGATGTGATTTCAGCGTCTTGACGACGGTGCCCGTTGGCATCATCGGCGACGGGCGTGGATCCTCGGGTCAAGCCCGAGGATGACGGAGAGTGGGGTGGGCTCGGCGAAAACGGCAGCGTCGTCAGCCTGCGCTACTCCCTCAACGCGAGCCTCACGCGCCCTCTTCTCTTCGCCGCTCCGCCCCGGCTGCAATCGTCTGCACCAGCTCGTCCACCTCCCTTGCCAGCCGCTCCAGCGGCAATCCCACGAAGCGGCCCTCCAGGCTGATGCTGACCACGCCGTGGACGGCGCCGAAGAGGGTGCGGGCGCGGATGGCGCGGTCTTCGGGGGGCATGTCGGGCTGCAGTTCGGCGAGCGGCTCGGCGATCACGTCCATCAGGAAGAGGTGTTCGTCGAGGTGCCATTGCGGCGTCGGGCTGGTGTCGGGAGGGAAGTGGTCGAACAGCGCCTTCCAGAGGTTGCGGTGCTCGACGGCGAAGGCGAGGTAGCCCTGGGCGAGGTTGCGCAGCCGGTCGGTCGGGCTTTTGTCGCGGGCCTCGGGCAGCGTCAGCTTCGCCTCCAAGGCCTTCAACGTCGAAGAATTGACGTGGATGACGAGTTCGGCGAGGTCGGTAAAGACGGTGTAGAGGCCGCCGAGCGCGCAGCCGGCGTCCTGGGTGATATCGCGGGCGCGCAGATTGGTCAGCCCGTCGCGGGCGATGCGCTCGCGCGCCGCCTCGATCAGCCGGGCCTTCAAATCCTCGCGTTTTTCTTCTCGCCTGCCGGCCATTCCCCATTCCACTTCGATTTTTTGAACGGCGTTCAAAATTTATCTTGAACGCCGTTCATGATTCTGCCATAACAACACTCGTGAACAACGTTCATAAACCGGAGGCAAGAAATGTTCAAACTGATTTCTATTCTCTTGCGGGGCAGGGCGCATGATGCCGAGCAGGCCTTTGCCGATCGCCACGCCGTGCCGCTGCTTTCCCAGCAGATCCGCGATGCCGCCCAGGCGATCCAGTCGGCCCGCCGCAGCGTCGCCGTCGCCATCGCCCAGAACGAGCAGGAAAAAGCGCAGCATCAGACGATCCTCAGCCGTATCGCCGATCTGGAGAGCCGCGCCTGCGCGGCGCTGGACAAGGGCAATGACGGTCTGGCCCGCGAGGCGGCCGAGGCGATCGCCTTTCTCGAAGCCGAGCGTGATGCCTCGGTGGCGGCGCAGGCCCAGTTCACCACATCGATCGGCAAGCTGAAGGGGATCGTCCGAGCGGCCGAGGCGCGGCTGCAGGAGCTGCAGCGCGGCGAGCGGCTGGCGCGGGCCACCGAGGAGGCGCAGAAGCTCGATGTCGTCGTCGCCGGCCCGGGCCTCGCCACCCTCGACGAGGCCGAGGAGACGCTCGCGCGGCTGCGCCTGCGCCAGAGCCAGAACGAGCTGACGGCGGCCGCGCTGAAGGACATGGAAAGCACCACCCGGCCGGCCGGCATCATCGAGAAGCTCGCCAATGCCGGCTGCGGCGCGCCGCTCAGCTCCTCGGCCGATGACGTGCTTGCCCGGCTGAAGAGCCGCATCACCCCGGCCGCCTGATTTCATCCATTCGACCAACACCCCTCAAAATTGAAGGATCACTGCAATGAACGACAGTTTCCAGAAACATTCCGCCAGCTGGGTCAGCTTCTCCTACATCTCCTTCGGCTCGGCCGCCTTCATGCTGGCGCTCGGCCTCTATATGATGCCGCTCGATCTCTGGGGCAAAGGCTATCTCGCCATGGGCATCCTGATGCTGGTGCAGACGACGGTGAACATCACCAAGACGCTGCGCGACAATGCCGAATCCGAGAAGCTGATCCGCAAGGTCGAAGATGCCCGCACGGAAAAACTGCTCGTCAAATTCAATCGTAGCGATGAAGATTGATCTTCCTTAACCACACCGCAGAGTTGTTGCCGCATTCAACCAATGGGTAACAACTCTGTGGCCTTCTCGAGCTGCCTAAAGAAGGACTCCCGCCGTGCAACACAATCTGATGACGTCTAGAAAATTCGCGCCGCTGTTCTGGACCCAGTTCCTCACGGCCTTCAACGACAATTTTCTGAAGAACACGCTGGTGTTCCTCATTCTCTTCAAGATGTCGGCCAGCGAAGGCGCTGCGCTGGTGACGCTTGCCGGCGTCATCCTCATCGTGCCCTTCCTGCTGCTTTCGGCACTCGGCGGCGAACTGGCCGACAAGCACGACAAGGCGAAAATCGCCGAACTCTTGAAACGCTGCGAGATCGGCATTGCCGCACTCGCCGTCGTCGGCCTCGGTTTTTCCTCCATCTTTGTGCTGATGGCGGCCCTCTTCGGCTTCGGCACCGTGTCGGCGCTGTTCGGGCCGATCAAATACGGCATCCTGCCCGATCATCTCGATCGCCGCGACCTGCCGAAGGCCAATGCCTGGATCGAGGGCGGCACCTTCATCGCCATCCTAGCCGGCACGATCATCGCAGCCCTTGCTTTCTCAAGCGGCGACAATGTGCTGCTCTTCGGCTCGATGATGATGGGCCTGTCGCTGCTCTGCTGGCTGGCGAGCCGGATGATCCCGGCGACCGGCTCCAAGGCGCCGGATCTGCAGATCGACCGCAATGTCATCCGCTCCAGCTATACGCTGGTTATGGAAATCCGTAGGGATAAGCGGCTGTGGCGCTCGGCGCTGATGAACTGCTGGTTCTGGCTGGTCGGCGCCTTCGTGCTGTCAATCCTGCCGACCATGGTGACCGAGCTGCTCGGCGGCTCCGAGCTCGTCGTTCCCGCCTATCTCACCGTCTTTGCCATCGCCGTCGCCGTCGGCTCCGGCATCGCCGCCTGGATGTCGTCGGGCCGCATCGTGCTGCTGCCGGCCCCGGTGGGAACGGCGCTGCTCGGCCTCTTCAGCCTCGATCTCGCCTGGAACCTCTGGGGCCTGGCCTCTGCCGCCCATGCGACGACGATCCTCGATTTCTTCGCCGGTGAAAACACCATCCGCGTCGCCATCGATCTCGCCGGCATGGCGATCGCGGGCGCCTTCATCGCCGTTCCCACCTTCGCCGCGCTGCAGACCTGGGCGCATGAGGACCGCCGCGCCCGCGTCATCGGTGCCGCCAACGTGCTCTCGGCGCTGTTCATCACCGTCGGCCTCGGCCTCGTCGCCGCCATCCAGGCGCTCGGCGCCTCCATTCCGCAAATTCTGATCGGCCTCGGCATTCTCAACTTTGCCGTTGCCTGGCTGATGCTGAAGACGCTGCCGACCAATCCCTTCCGCGATTTCATCTCGATCCTGTTCCGCGCCTTCATGCGCCTCGAGGTCGAGGGGCTGGAGAATATCAAGAAGGCCGGCCGCGCGCCGATCATCGCGCTCAACCATGTCAGCCTGCTCGACGGCGCCTTGGCGCTCGCCATCACCGAGGAGGAGCCGACCTTCGCCGTCGATTACAAGATCGCCCAGGCCTGGTGGGTGCGGCCCTTCCTGAAAATGTGCAAGTTCCTGCCGCTTGACCCGACAAAGCCGATGGCGACGCGCTCGCTGATCAAGGTGGTGCAGGACGGCAGCCCGATCGGCATCTTCCCCGAGGGCCGCCTGACGGTGACCGGCACGCTGATGAAGGTCTATGACGGTGCGGCCATGGTCGCCGACAAAACCGGCTCGATGGTGGTGCCGGTCAAGATCGACGGGCTGGAGAAGAGCTATCTCTCCTATCTCGATAACGGCAAGATCCGCCGCCGGCTGTTCCCCAAGGTCAAGGTCACCATTCTCGAGCCGGTGAAGCTCGACGTGCCGGCCGAGCTGAAGGGCCGCAAGCGCCGCACGGCGGCGGGGGCCGCGCTCTATCAGGTGATGTCGAACCTGTTGTTCGAGACCGCCGATACTTCCTCGACCGTGCTCGGCCGCGTCATTCAGGCTGCCCAGGAATTCGGCATGAAAAAGCTTGCCGTCGAGGATCCGGTCACCGGCAGCCTCACCTATGGCAAGCTGCTCACGGGTGCCGCCGTGCTCGGCGCCAAGTTCCGCGACCGCTTCCCGGAGGCAAATATCGGCGTCATGCTGCCGAATGCCAATGGCGCCGCCGCCACCATTCTCGGCGTCATGAGCGCGGGCAAGGTGCCGGCCATGCTGAACTTTACCGCCGGTGCCGCCAACATCCTCTCCGCCTGCAAGGCGGCCGAGGTGAAACATGTGCTGACCTCGCGCGCCTTCGTCGCCCAGGCCAAGCTCGGCGCGGTCGTCGAGGAGCTGCAAAAGCAGGTGACGATCGTCTGGCTCGATGATTTGAGAGCCGAGATCGGCGCGCTCGACAAGATCCGCGGGCTGCTGCGCAAGGGCCGGCCGCTGGTGAAGCGCTTGGCCGATGATCCGGCCGTCATCCTCTTCACCTCCGGTTCGGAGGGCACGCCGAAGGGCGTGGTGCTGACCCACCGCAACATCCTGTCAAACGCCGCCCAGGCCGCCGCCCGCATCGATTTCCACAGCGGCGACAAGGTGTTCAACATCCTGCCCGTCTTCCATTCCTTCGGGCTGACGGCCGGCACCGTGCTGCCGCTGATCTCCGGCGTGCCGGTCTATTTCTATCCGTCGCCGCTGCATTACCGCATCGTGCCGGAGCTGATCTATGTCTCCAACGCCACGATCATCTTCGGCACCGATACCTTCCTCAACGGCTATGCCAGGACGGCGCATCCCTACGACTTCCGCTCGATCCGCTACATCTTCTCCGGCGCCGAGCCGGTGAAGGCTTCGACCCGCAACACCTATATGGAAAAATTCGGCCTGCGCATCCTGGAAGGCTACGGCGTCACCGAGACGGCGCCGGTCATTTCCATCAACACGCCGATGTACAACCGCTCCGGCACAGTCGGCAAAATCCTGCCGGGCATGGAATGGAAGCTCGAACCGGTGCCCGGCATCGACGAGGGCGGCCGGCTGCATGTGCGCGGCGCCAATGTCATGGCCGGTTACCTCCGCGCCGAAAAGCCCGGCGTGCTCGAGCCGCTCGCCGATGGCTGGCACGACACCGGCGACATCGTCACCATCGACGAGGACGGCTTCGTCAAGATCCGCGGCCGCGCCAAGCGCTTTGCCAAGATCGGCGGCGAAATGATCTCGCTCGCCGCGGTCGAAACACTCGCCGCCGAACTCTGGCCGGGCGCGCTCTCCGTCGTCTCCTCGCTGCCCGACGCCAAGAAGGGCGAGCGCCTGGTGCTGCTCACCGAAGCCGAAACCGCCACCCGCGCCGAATTCCTCGCCTTCGCCAAGTCGAAGGGCGCCATGGACATGATGGTGCCGGCCGAGGTCACCATCGGCAAGGTGCCGGTGCTGGGATCGGGCAAGGTCGACTTCGTCGCGGCGCGCAAGCTGGCGGAAGGTGCGCTTGAGAAGGGGGAGGCGGCGTAGGCGGGGCTTGGCCGGCGTCAGGCGACGGGCAAATTCAAGCGAAGTGCGTGCGGCATGGATACTCGGGTCAAGCCTGATACTCGGGTCAAGCCCGATACTCGGGTCAAGCCCGAGTATGACGGAGGGTGGGGGAGCGCGGGCGGCAAGAGGCGAGACGTCCGGAGGAATTCCAGCAAGATGCGCCAGCGGTTTTGCCTGAGAACGCGTAAAAAAATGGCGGCAATTGAATAACCGCGACGCTTACGGTTCTTGCGCACACGTTCCCCCACCCTCCGTCATACTCGGGCTTGACCCGAGTATCGGGCTTGACCCGAGGACCCATGGCCGCAAGCATTTCGGCTCGGTGTGGTTACCACCACCGCCGCATCGCCGGCATCATGCTCAAGCTCTGACGCTTTCGAGATGCCAGACCTTGGCGACGATCCGCCAGCCCTCATCACCCCTTGCGAAGCAGAGATGGTCGATGAAGATGTTGGCATGGATCCGCAGCCGGACCTTCACCGTCGCGGCCTTCTCTGACAGCCAGTCGATCAGGATGATGTCGTCCTCGCGATCCTGCCCGCGGCTGGCCGGGGAGATGCGCTTGGCGATCACCGCGCGGTAATCGGCGATCGGATCGACCGTGATCCGTCCCTCGTCGGCATCGAACAGGCTGCAGGCCGGATGAAAGATCCGGTCGAACAAGGCGAGATCGCAGGTATAGAGGGCATCGAAATAGGTCTGGATCGCATCCAGCAGTTCGGTATCGCGGCGCATGGTGTTTCCCTGTTGTTGGCCGCGGAAACTCGCATGCCTGGCGCCGGCGCTGCCAGTGGCGAAACTGCCAAATATGACGGTATTCATGCCAAATGCCCCGAACTCTCGTTCCGCGCCGAACAGGTGACGTGTGTGAGAAAGACCCCTCCCCAACCCCTCCCCACAAGGGGGAGGGGCTAAGTCGCGGCACCGGCGGCGACCAAAGGAGAGGTCTGGTTGGCGGTTACTGTTCGACGGATTGGTGCGGTGGAGATAGGTCAAGCGGTGCGGCCCGTTAGCCCCTCCCCCTTGTGGGGAGGGGTTGGGGAGGGGGCTTGTTCACACTGACAAAGGCGACCACCGTCGAACAAATTCAGGCGGAGCGCATGCGAGATGGATACTCGGGTCAAGCCCGAGCAGGACGGAGAGTGGGGGAGCGCAAGCGGCAAGAGGCGAGACGTCTGGAGGAGTTCCAGCAAAGCGCGGCCGGTTTTGGCTCGGAAATTGCGCAAAGACGGCAATAAAACAAAATCACCACTGCACTTGCGGTTCTTGCCCATAGGTTCCCCATCCTCCGTCGTCCTCGGGCTTGACCCGAGGACCCATGGCCGCAAGCACTGCGGTGCGTGATGGGCGAGGAGAAGGAACACACCTTACGAACAGAGGGATCGCGGCATGTCCTTCTCCCCCGGAGAAGGCGGCGGCAGCCGGATCAGGGCTGGCCGCCGACCTTTTCCTGAACGGTCAAAGCGCGGCTTTGATTTTCTCGGCGACGTCGGCCGGGACCCATTGCGACCAGATCGTTTCGTTTTCCTGGAGGAAGTGCTTGGCGCCGTCTTCGCCGGTGGCCTGGTTTTCCGTTTCCCAGGCCATGATCTTGCCGACCGTGTCGTTGCTCCAGCCGCGCTTGTTGAAATAGGCCATGACGTCGGGGCTGGTGCGATCGGCGAACTTCTTGGTGACGACGGTCATCACCTTGTCGACCGGCCAGTCGGCGACCTTCGGGTCGGGGCAGGCGAGGTTGGTGATGCAGCGTTTCCATTCGACGGCATCCGGCGCGCCGTTCTGCTTAAGCTTGACCATTTCATATTTGCCGAGCAGCGCCGTCGGCGCCCAGTAATAGGTGATGAAGCCTTGCTTGCGTTCATAGGCCTTGGCGATCGCGCCATCGAGGCCGGCTGCCGAGCCCGGGTTCATCAGCGTGAAGCCTTTGTCGGCCGCCTTGTAGGCCTTGAACAGTTGCGTCGTCACGACGGTCGCGCCCCAGCCTTCGGCGCCGTTGAAGATCACGCCCTTGCTCGGATCTTCCTGATCGGGGAAGAGGTCGGGATGGGCAAGCGCGTCCTCGACGGTCTTGATCTCGGGATGGGCGTCGGCCAGATATTTCGGGATCCACCAGCCCTGAATGCCGCCATCGGGAAGGGCAGGGGCGCCGAAGACGATCTTGCCGTCCTGGACGCCGCGCGGAACGATCTCGGGCAATAGGTCGACCCAGGTTTCCGACGAGACGTCGGGCTGGCTCTTCTCCACCATCGACGTCGTGGTCGGCACCGTATCGCCGGGAACGGTCTCAACCTTGCAGCCGTAACCGTTCTCGAGAATGAACTTGTCGACGAAGGTCAGGACTTCGGCGCTCTGCACATTGTGCACGGCGAGCACGACATCGCCGCATTCGGCCGCGTGCGACAGCGATGCGCCGCCGGCAAGACCGGCCAGCAGACATGTGGATGCGAGCAGTTTTTTCATTTTCGTTCCCTCTTTTTTGCGGCGTCGAAAAGGACAGGGCGCCGCGTTTCCTGTTTAGACGTAGCTTGCCACCGGCTCGCCGAGCACTTCGAGGCGCGGCGCAATGCCGAGGCCGGGGGCGGCGGGCGCGGTGACGCGGCCGTTGCGCACGGCAAAATCGCCGTCGGCGGTCTTGATCGCGACGATGTCGCGGCATTCGAGCACGCAGCGCAGGTTCTTCTCCGGCACCGTCTGGCCGAGATGGACGATGGCGGCGAAGGCGATGTCCGAGCCCGTCGTTTCCTGGACGCTGACGGTGTAGCCGGCCGCCACCGAAATATCGCGATGCCGGCGGCCGCGAGTCAGCCCGCCATTCTTGGAGATCTTCAGGCCGATGCCTTCGGCGGCGTCGTCACCGAGGAGCTGGGCAATCGCCGCATCATCCGTCGCCAGTTCGTCGAAGATGATCGGCACATCGGTGCGCCGCCGCAGCGACAAACATTCGCGCCAGGTTGCGCAAGGGGCTTCGAGCACGAAATCGAGCCCGGCCGGCAAGAGCCGCAGCATGCGCAACGCGGTTTCAACCGTCATGCCGCCATTGGCATCGACGATGAAGAATTCGCCGGGCCGCTTGTCGGCGAGCGCGGCGGCAATCCGGGCGGCGTCGACCGCCGGCTCGTCGCCGATCTTGACCGAATGGGCGATATAACCGAGCTGGCGATGCTCGGCCACGCGCCGGCGCATATCATCCGGATCGCCCATATAGATCGACGAGATCACCGGCATTTTCACATCGGTGCGCCCGCCGAGCAGGTCGCAGACGGGCAGGCCGACCGATTTGCCGAACAGATCCCAGCAGGCGACGTCGAGCGCGGTCTTGGCATGCAGATGCCCGACCAGCGCCTGGTCCATCGCGTCATTGATGCGATCGACGCGGCGGGGATCGAGCCCGATCAGGCCAGGCGCGATTTCGGCAATGCCGGCGCGCACGCCGAGCGCATGCGAGGCGATATAGGTCGATCCGAACGGCGTACTCTCGCCCCAGCCCTCCAGCCCGTTCTGCGCCGTGATCCGGACGATCGTCGCATCGAAGCTTCGGTATTCACGCCCGCCCGATAGCCGGTAGACGCCGCCGCGGTAGGGCAGGTCGACCTTGAAGACGTCGATTTTTTCGATTTTGAGTTCGCTCATGTGCTTCTTATTCCGGATGACTTCTATTCAGGGATGATTAGGACGAGTTTGCCGGCGATGCGCTTCGACAGGAAATCCCGCTGCGCCTCGACGATCTCGCTCAAGGGGTAGCTCTTGCCGACGAGCGGCCTGATCTCGCCGCGCTCGACATAGGAGACGAGGTTTTCGAACACGACATCCTCCTGGAAGGTGCAGCCGAAGAAGGTCAGGTCTCTGAGATAGAGCGTCCGGACGTCGAGTTCGACGATCGGCCCGGCGATGGCGCCGGCAACGGCGTATCGCCCGCCCTTTTTCAAGGTATCGAGCAGCGCGCCGAAGGATGGCCCGGCGGCGACATCGAGGACGACGTCGACCGTCTCCCGGCCGAGGTGGGCTGCGAAGTTTTCGCCGCGCGCAACGACGCGGTCGGCGCCGATCGCCAGCAATTGCCCGGCCTTGTCGGGGCTTGCGATCGCCGTGACGGTGGCGCCCCGGCGCTTCGCCAGCTGGATCGCCGCCGAGCCGACGCCGCCGGAGGCGCCGGCGATCAGGACGTGTTCGCCGGCCCCGACGGCTGCGCGGTGCAGCATGCCCTCGGCGGTGGAATAGGCGCAGGGCAGCGACGCCAGCTCGACATCGCTCCAGTCGCAATCAATCTTGTAAGTCTCGCGCGCCGGCGCCACCGCATATTGGGCAAAGCCGCCATCGCATTCCGAGCCGAAGGTCCAGCATTCGAACGGACGATAATCGACGTAAGAGCGCAGCATGTTGCGCACCAGCACCCGCTCGCCGATCCTGATGGGATCGACACCGTCGCCGACAGCGACGATACGCCCGCAGCAATCGGCCCCCTGGATGCGCGGAAAGGCGAGCGGCACGCCGGACCAGCTGGCGTCGGCGTCCTGCGCCGACCGGAAACCTGTCGCCCCGCCGCCTCCCGTGCCTGTTGTCACCGCCTTGGAATACCAGCCGATGCGGGTATTGATATCGGTGTTGTTGATGCCGGCCGCAGCAACGCGGATCAGCACCTCGCCGGCTTTGGCCCGGGGAAGCGGAATATCCTCACGATAGTCCAGTTTTTCGAAACCGCCATGGCCGGTGAGGAGAACGCCCTTCATCCGCTCGGGAAGCCCTTGCACGGCCTGTTTCGACCTTGATGTCTCGATGTTCATGCCTGTTCGGGACCTCGAAAATAGCGTCGCCCAACGCGCGGCCGGGCACCGGACGGGCGTCTTTTCCTGGCGACATGCTGTTTGTGGGTCCTATGAAAGCGGCAGGCAGGTCATGAAGACAAGACACATAAAAATCCGGCATGTGTTGAGTTGAACTCAAGACATGCCTGTCTGCGTGCGTTATCATGGCGGAAATATCAACTCCGCGCCGACGGACGCGGGGGAGAGATAGGAGAGATCAATGGTTCGTCGTTTCTACGGTCTGCCGTCGCTGACCGCCCTTGCCACCTTCGAGGCCTCCGCCCGGCACGGCAATTTCACCCTGGCGGCAGCCGAGCTCAACGTCACCACGGGGGCCGTCAGCCGGCAGATCAAGTCGATCGAGCAGGAACTCGGCGTTGCCCTGTTCGTGCGCACCGGCAAAGGCGTGATGCTGACCGCGCCGGCCGAGGAATTGCACCGGGCGCTGGCAAGCGGCTTTTCCCGGGCGTCCGAAGTGGTCAATTCGATCAAGCAGGGAGATAGCGCCCGTAACGTGACGATTGCCTGCAGCGAAGTGTTCGGGTCGATGTGGCTCATTCCCCGCATGCCGGATTTCTGGCGGCGCTTCACCGACATATCGGTCGATCACCTGATCGGCGACAACTTCAAGGTCTTCCGCCGCTCCGAACTGGAGCTGCGCATCCGCTACGGATCCGGCAAATGGATCGACGAGACGGCGGAATTGCTGTTCGACGACTGTCTCTATCCGGTCTGCAGCCCGGGTTTTGCCGAACGGCATGCGGGTGCCGCCGCCGCCGATCTTGCCGATCTGCCGCTGTTGAATGTCGAGTGGGTCGAGCCCGGCTGGACCGGCTGGGAAGAGGTGCTGTTGCGCGCCGGCGTGCCCTATCGCGGCCTCAGCGGCAGACGCTTCGGCAAATTCAGCGTCGCCCTCCAGGCCGCCATGGCCGACCAGGGCCTGGTCGTCGGCTGGCACCGCCTGGTCGGCCCCCTGGTCGAAAAGGGCGATCTGGTGCGCTTCACCGATCTGGTCGTTCCCGATCCGGGCGCCTATTACCTCACCTGGAACAACAGCCGCGAACTCCCTGCCGCCGCGCTGGCGCTGCGCGACTGGATCAGGAGGCTCGCCGAGGAGGAAAGACGCGCGCCGATGCCATTGGCGAGGCAACCCGCATGAAACCGTCCTGATGGACGCTTTCTTCGCATGTGCGGCTTGATCGCGCCGCCGACGTCGCTGTTGCGACTGACGCTCCCCCACCCTCCGTCGTCCTCGGGCTTGACCCGAGGACCCATGCGGTCCGGCACCTCGCTTCCGTTGAAGTGGCGGACGATCGCCGAGCAAATTCAAGCGGAGCGCTTGCGGCATGGATACTCGGGTCAAGCCCGAGTATGACGGAGGGTGGGGATAGCGATAGGCAAGAGGCGAGACGTCTGGAGGAATTCCAGCAACATGCGTGGGCAGTCTTGCGTTGGGATCGGGTGAAATAACAGGCGACAATTCCAACAAATCACCACGCACTCGCGGTCCTTGCCGTACAGGCTCCCCCACCCTCCGTCGTCCTCGGGCTTGACCCGAGGACCCATGTCCACGCGCACTGCGTGTTCACCCTGGCAAAGGCGATCGTAGCCGCGAAGCCGCAGCCTTCCCAGCAGTTTCACCCCGCCGGCGCCGCCTCCGGTCTCTTCAGCCTGAGGCCGAGAACCACAGGCACGGCGAGCGCATAGACGGCGACGACCGATAGCCAGATGGCGCCCGGCCATTCCTCTCGGACGAGGAAATAGAGGCTGGAAAAGCCGAGCGGCGCGATGATCGAGGCGAGGCTGACGGCCGAGGCCAGCACGCCCTGGAACTCGCCCTGGCTGTTCTCGTCGACCTGCCGGGTCGCGAGCGATTGCAGCGCCGGCACGCCGATGCCGCCGAGGGTGAAGACCGGCATGATCGCAAAGATCATCCAGCCCTGGGCGGCAAAGGCCATGACGGTAAGGGCGAGGGAGACGCCGGCAACACCCACGAGGATCGCGGCGCGTTCGCCGAGCAGTTTCACGGCCGGCCCCGGCAGCAAGGCCTGGGCAAACGTCTGGCAGATGCCGAAGGCGCCCAGCGATAGGCCGATCGACAATCCGTTCCAGTGAAAGGCATCGCTGCCCCACAGCGCCCAGCAGGTGCCGTAGGCCTCGCCGGTGGCGCTGAAGATGAAGAACAGGATGACGATCGGCAGCAGGCTTTTGACCTCCAGCACCGCGCGTAGCGGTTTGAGCGGATTGAGCGCAGCCAGATCGATCGTCTCGCGGCTGCCCGGGCGTGATTCCGGCAGGAGGAAGACGGCGAGCAGCAGGTTGGCGCCGTTGAGCACGGCGGCCGCGATAAACGGCAGCCGCAGCCAATGATCGCCGAGCACGCCGCCGGCGACCGGGCCGATGATGAAGCCGAGGCCGAACATGGCGTTGAACAGGCCGAAGCGGCGGGCGCGTTTCTTCTCCGGCGAGATGTCGGTGATATAGGCGGTCGCCACCGAGATATTGGCGCTGGTCAGCCCGGCGATCGCCCGGCCGACGAAGAGCAGGGTCAGATTGGGCGCAAAGGCGAGGAAGAGATAGTTGACGGCGGCACCGGCGAGCGAAATCAGCAGCACCGGCCGGCGGCCGATCCGGTCGCTGAGCGTCCCGAGCACCGGCGCGAAGATGAACTGCATCAGCGCATAGAGCGCCGTCATCGCGCCGATAGTGGGCGCGACGTCTGCGGCATGGGTGACGTCTTCAAGCAGCGACGGCAGGATCGGGAAAATCAGCCCGATGCCGACGGCATCGAGAACAATGGCGGTGAAAATGACGATAAGGGATCTGGTCATGGGTGCGTTCCGGGTCGACGCAAGCCGGCAGCGCCGACAGAGTGCGCCGATAGCTCACGATGAGGCCTGATCTGGTCAGGCATTGGTTTCAGGGAGGTGCTGGCCGAACCATGGCTGATGCGCATGGCGGGCCTGTGCTCGACCGCCTGGACGACCCATTCGTCCACCTGTTTACTCCGCCACTGAGCGGATCAAGGGAGGCAGTCGCTTTTCGCGACGGGCAAGAGATACGCCGAATGGTTGAGTAGGGCAAGCCTGTTTTGTGTTGGGGGTGAGCGACTGAGGGCTGCGATATCAACGGGCAATAGGTCTCGGATCCGGCCAAGACCCCTCCCCAACCCCTCCCCACAAGGGGGAGGGGCTTAACCTGCCGCACCCATTTTCCATATCTGCGACGCTTCGAGTGGAACCCGGCGAGCGCTCCGGATTAGTCCCTCCCCCTTGTGGGGAGGGGTTGGGGAGGGGTCTTTCACAGTCGGATGAATGGGCTGGCATGAGTCGTCTCGCCTGCTGCCAAATGCACGAACATGAACGGCAGCACCCCAATGGCGCGTTTCGCCTCTCCTGCGGCGCATATGAGGTTGTCTCGTCGGGGCAGTCGCTTCACCATGAAGGCAACTTCAGCTCCGGGAACAGACAGGCAGGCCATGACAGATATCGCGCAGATGCAGGAACAGCGATTGAACGCCCTTCGACAGACCGCGTCGGGCGCGCCGAAGCTGCCGTCCAACCCGTTCTTCGGCGTCGGGCCGATTACCGATGCGACGACCGACGAAGTCGATAGCCGCCTGCGGCGCATCGCTTTCGACGCCTGGATCGAGAAGACTTATCGCAAGTTCGACGACCGGGGCAACGATATCGGCGGCTTCACCACCGCCGAGATTTCCCGCAGCATGCATCGCGGCTATCCGGCCGACAAGATCCTGACCGACATGATGCGGGCGATCCATCGCTATTTCGGCTTCCCGAAGGAGAACCGCATGGCGGTGGGGCTCGGCGGCGGCCATAGCGGTTTCACCGTCTGCATCCAGCACCTGATGAATGCCAACGATGCCGGCCAGCGCGTCTATGTCGACACGCCGCGGCCGGAGAGCGATCCGTCCAAGGCCGCCGGCTTCTTCCGCCAGTCCTGGGCGACCCAGCTGATCGAAATGCAGCGTTTCGCCGAAAAGGGCTGCGAGAGCCGCATCCATTTCGCCGCCTCCGAGGGCGTGATCCCGACGGCGGCCGAGCTGTCCGACCTCGGCGTGTCGATCTTCGTCGGCGTCGGCCACGAGACGACGGGGGCCAATGCCTATACCAGCGCCGAGATTCGCGAACTGCTGAGCTGGCTCGACGGCGACCCGGCCAACCGCCATGCGGTGTTCGACGCCACCTCGATGCTCGGCGCCATGCCCTGGGAGCCCGAACTCGTCAGCGCCGTCATGGCGAAATGCTGCCTGTTCATGCCGTTCCAGAAGGCGATCGGCGGCATCTCCGGCTATTTCGTCGCCTCCTTCACGCCGCATGCGCTGGCGCTGATCGAGAAGAACCAGCAGGATCCGGCCTGGGCGATCCCGCGCCAGCTGAAGATCGCGCCGCCGATCGATCCGCGGCAGCCGTTTTCGGCCAAGCGCTCGGTCGATGCCGGCCCGTTCTATGATCCGGCCGAGGACCGCATGCTCGGCGGCGTTATCAACACCTACAGCGCGCTCGCCTTTGCCGAGACCACCTTCGGACTGCTGCAGTCCGAAGCCCGGGTCGGCACCATCGTCGAGCTCAACCGCCGCTCCGCCGCCAACCGCGCGGTGATCGACGAATGGGTCAAGTCGCACCCGCTGCTGTCGCTGACCGTCACCGATGCCGAGCGTCGCGGCGCCGCCGTGACGCTGCTGAAGGTCGAGGACGACATCACCGATGCCGGCATCCACGCCCGCATCATCGCCCGTTCCAAGCAACTGCTCGGTTATGAGGGCATCACCCATCCGAACGGCGAATATGAGCCCGGCCTCGATGCGGCCCGCTACGTCAACGCCTTCCCCGGCACGCCCGGCGATTACCGCGCCTGGGTCGGCGGCATCCGCGAGCCCGACGATGTCGTCGCCCTGCTGGAAAACCTGCAATATGCCTATCTCAGAGCCAAGATCGTCGTGCTCGAGGAGGAGCTGGCAAAACACGGCGTCACCTTCGAGGCGCCCGCCAAGGCCGATGGCGCCGTGCGCAAGGACGATCCGAACCGCGCCTATACGGTGCTGATCGCCGATCTCGTCGGCCTGCGCTTCGGCGCCGGTGGCGAGCCGGATTACAGCGAGGTCAAGGCCTATATCGAGGAGAAGGGCGGCAGCTTCCATCTCGGCCCTCTCGGTGATCGTTCGGCGCTGGAAAAGGGCCGCATCCACTTCTTCTATCAGCCGAACCTCAGCACCGAGGCGGAGATCCTGCCGCAGACCGACAAGGGTCAGTATGACGCGCTGATCGCGGCGGCGACCTTCATCCCGAAGTCCTCCGTCTTCCCGCTCGGCGGCGTGCGCATCGGCGCCGGCACCGGCAATATGGGCTCGGCCTCCTGGGGCGGTGGCAACGGCGAGGGCGGCGAAGCGGCGCTGATGAACACGCCCGGCATCAACAGCCGCGCGACCGCCCAGATGGCCGTGAAGGCGATCCTGAAGGTCATGCCCGACCTCCCGGTCGACAGGCTGCACCGAATGGTCGCTGGCGGCGATTTCGATACCGGCCGCCAGTTGAAGGATTTCCCGACGGCCAAGCTCGAGGGTCGCAAGCTCGCCGTTCTCGGCTACGGCAATATCGGCCGTGAAGTCGCCAAGCTCGCCAAGGCCTTCGGCATGACGGTGTCGATCTATGCCCGCGAGCATCACAAGCGCTGGATCGAGGCCGAGGGCTTCGACTATGCCGCAAGCCCTGTGGAAGCGGCAAGCGGCGCCGACGTGCTCTCCGTCCATATCGGCCTCGGCCGCCTGGATGCCGCGACCGGCATCTATTCCAATGCCGGCACCGTCAATGCCAAGGTGCTCGGCGCCATGAAGGACGGCGCGGTGCTGGTCAATTACGACCGCGGCGAAGTCGTCGACGCCGGCGCGCTCGATGCAGCCCTTGCCTCCGGCAAGATCGCCCATGCGGCGATCGACGCCGACCTCTTCAGCGATGCGGCGACCGGCACGCTGAGCGGCCCGATGCTGCCCTACCTGCCGCTCGAGGAGTGCCACAAGGGCAAGCTGGAACTGCTGCCGCACGCCGCCGCCGACACTGACCACCCGTCGCGGGTGACCGGCGCCAAGCAGGCGGTCGACCAGATCTTCGACGTCATCCGCTTCAAGTCGGTCGTCAATCTCAAGGGCGACCTGCCGGAAGGGCATGTCTCCGGCGGCAGCCGCACGCCGGCCGGCATCGGCAAGGTGACGAAGCAGGTCGTCGCCGAGGCCGGCGGCAAGGCAGCGCTGCTCGAAGAACTGCGCCAGGCCTCGGAAAAGATCGCCGCCATAACAGGCGCGCTGTCGGCCGTTTCCGACCGGGGACACCAGCAGCGGATCGTCGAGCGCTACACCGGCCTGCTGGTCGAAAATGCCGACCGGCAGCGGGCGCTTCTCGACCAGCTCGGCCTGTACGGGCCGGCGGAGGGGTGAACTGCAGCGGCTCGGGCCAGGCCAAAGACCCCGCCCCAACCCCTCCCCACAAGGGGGAGGGGCTAACATGCGGCACCGCTTCACGTAATCTCCACCGCAGCAATCCGTAGAACCGCAACAGCCAGCGAGACCTTCATTTTGGTCGCTACGGGGAACCACAGCTTAGTCCCTCCCTCTTGTGGGGAGGGGTTGGGGAGGGGTTTCGCGCGGAAACGCTTCGACGGCGTGACCCAGGTCGGGTGCCTGGATCCAGAGCAGCTCCCAAAAACAAAACAGGCGGCACTGTGGCCGCCTGTCTCTGCATGCCCGGACGAACCGTCCGTTACTTCTGTTCGGGCGCCAGGAATTCGGCGCAATAGGACGGGCCGTTGACGCCGGGAATGTCGGCGACGGTACGGATGTCGCGGATCGTGTAATCCGAGCTGGTGGTGATTTCGGTCTGGCAGCGCAGATAGGCGGTGCGGGCGGACGCGATCTGCTTGCCGCGTTTGCCGTCGGCGCCTTCGGCATATTTGGCCGGAATGCGCACGGTCTTGTAGCCGCCGCGCCAGGTATAGACGGTGGTGGCGCCTTCCTCGCGGTCGCTGATCGGCGGCCCGTAGGCGGCAAAGAAGATGCCGGCCGATTTGCCGACCCAGCGGGCCTCGATCGGATTGCCGGCGGAAGGTATGGTGGTGCATCCGGCAAGCCCAATTGCAAGCCCGGCCGCGGTGATGGTGCGGAGTTTCATCGTGTCGTCCCTGATCTCAAGCGCAGTGGCTGCGAATCCGCCGTTTACGCGCGGTTTCGCCTGTCCCGTCGAGCCCTTTAGCGCGGAACCCGGCAAAAGAAAATTGCCCATGTGGCACTTCCCGACAATTTGCTCCGAGTGTGTCTTTTTGCAGCAGCGGCCCATTTCGGCCACTGTCATCAACCCGTCAAAAATTCCCCCGGATTTTTGGAATTTGGTGCTTGTGCAACCAGATAGGCTGTTCTATAGAAGCGCCGCTGGTCACGGAGTGTAGCGCAGTCTGGTAGCGCACCACGTTCGGGACGTGGGGGTCGAGTGTTCGAATCACTCCACTCCGACCAGCTGTAACCCTCGGCAGCCATAGCCGAAAAGCAGGGTTATCAATGTTTCCCGAATTTACCGATTGAACGAAATAGCTGACGATATCCTTGTCCGCTTCGCTGGCAATGCTTCCGGAATGCCGGCAAAGGATCATTCCGACCGGAATGCGGCCGGAAGATCGACGGCGACGTCAAGCGGCTGGAAATGCCGCAAGTTTTCCGTAATGACGGTGAGGTCGTAGGCTCGCGCGGTCGCCGCGATGATGAGGTCGCCAAGGCCGGGATGACGGCCCTGGCTCGCGGCTTCTTCTTCTAGTGCGCCGACGATTCGCGCGACAACGGTATCCATGGGCAGTATCCGATCCGCAAATGTGTCGGTGATGAAGTCCAGCCATGCCGAAAGGCGCTTCGCCCGCTCGATCCCACCGCGACGGTGAAGGTTTCGCAGCCCCTTCTCGATCTCTGCCACGGATAGAGCCGACAGAAAGAGAGCATCGGCCTTGCCCTGATCGTGGAACCATGCCCGCACCGGATCGGACGGCGGCACCTTGTCCGGCGCGAATTTCGAAATGATATTCGTGTCGAGAAGGTAGGCGGTCACAGATCAATATCGCGCATTTTCGACGGATTCCGCTCCATCTCGACCCCACCGGGGAAGCTCAACAGGAAATCCCCAAAATTCGGCCGCGGCTTCTTCAAAGCCCTTTTCGCGGCCTCGGCCGCTTCGACGGACACAAGCACGGCAGCGGGCTTTCCGTGCCGCGTGATCGTCACGAATTCTCCGTTTGCCGCTTCATCTACCAGACCGGCGAAACCGGCCTTGGCCTCTGCGACGCTGATTGTCGACATTGCGGCCCCGCTTCAAATGACCATATATGGTCAAAATAGACATTGGCTTCGGCGAAATCAAGAGGGAGAATTTTCACCGGCCGAAAGCACGCTTTTCTCTGCGATTATAATTGTTCTGCAGGAAAGTTATAACCACGCCGACAGGAACGGGCGCGCTTAAGGGAACGCGTTCGGCAGACTAACGTCCATTATATATGAACAGGAACGGTGCATTGGCTCCGCATGGATCAAGTTCGAGTCTGAACGATTGGCCCAACCAGACGCCGGCGGTCGAAGCTATTGGCTCGGAGCCCCAGCGCTCAACAGCGCCCGTACCAATGCCGCCTGGCTGCGTACGCCGGTTTTGTCGAAGATGCGCTGTAGCTGAGTGCGCAACGTGTTGACACTGACCCCGAGCAGATCGGCGGCGGCGGCGAGGTCATGGCCATCGACGATCAGCCGAGCAAGCCGGGTCTGCGCCGGCGAGAGGCCGAAGACCTCTCGCGCACTTGCGATCCGGCGCACCACCGTCTCGGCGTCGTCGAAGGAGACGAGCGTCTTGCCGTCTTCAAGCAGAACCCAGCAGTGGAGCGGAATCCCCTCCGTGTCCTCGCCGAGCGCCACCGCCCAGGCCTGCTTCGGCGCGATGTTCAGTGGTCTCTGGCTCTGCAGCTCGCGGAACGCCAGGCGCATCGCTTCGCGTAGCGCAGCGTCGCGTTCGCGCTGCCGGGCACGTAGGCGGCCGGCAGCGGCGACGAGCCCGGGATGGCCAGGCATCCGCTCCCGCGCCAGCCGGTTCGTCCAGAGGATCCTTGCATCCGCGTCGACTTCGATGAGCGGGCAGTTTGCCTCCTCGACGCTGCTCTCCATCATCACCATGCAGCCGATCTTCCAGGCGCCGTCGATCCGGTGGAGGATCCGGAGCTGGCGCTTGCGATCTTCGCCGGTGTCGCTGCCGATCTGATCGAAGGTCATCCAGGCCATGTTGCCGTCGACGACGATGTTGACCTTTTCCCAGCGGACGCGCTCCGAAAAGGCGTGTTTCTCCGGGAATCGCTCGACGATCTTCTTGATCCGCGCGGCGATCGGGTCCCAGCCTTCGTCCACCCGGACGCCGAGCGAAGCGAAGTATTCCATCCGCCGGGTCTGCGGCGACTGCACCCAGTGGCTCGCCAGCGCCTCGAAGTCCCGCTGCAGCCAGGCCTCGGTTTCGGCGCGGATCACCGCCGTGATCGCCGCCCGATCAGTCTCGCTGTCGTCCATGTCGCGGTCCCCCGTGACAACGGATCGCAGCATAGCATGATCGGTCTGTCGGAGCATGACGGCACCTCATGCCTTGATGACGCCTGCCAGAAGCAGCGTCACGCCGGCGGTCGTTGCGATCAGCCCGAGGAGCCGAAGCCTCAGGCGCGGCAGGCTGATCTGATTTCGGTAGTATCGGTCCTCGGCCGAGGCGCCCATCTGCCTGGGGCGGCGGCGGTTTGGCATGTGCGCGGCGACGAGACTTTGAAGGTCCATTGTGTTGCCTCCTGGTTCGGGCTTGATCTGCCGCATTCTCGCAGGCATCCGAGCCGTGCTCTGTCATGCAGGCGGAGGACATCGGGCCCGGCGCCCGGCTGACGAACGAAGAATCACCTCAATCGGAACGAGTCCCAAAGTGATTCGTTGAGTCGCGTTCCGTGTGCGATACTGGGCCATGAGCAAGCGACGAAGCTTCAAACCGGTGAAGATCACCATCAATGGCAAGGTGAGGACGGTCTATAATGTCGTCCAGGCCGGCAACACTTTGCTGAACGATTGGCCCGACCAGACGCCGGCGGCCAAGGTTGCCGAGCGGCTTGTGCTTGATGTGTTCAACGATGCCGCCGAGCCCGAGCAGGTACGCCGCGCCTTCATTACCGCGGCCAAGGCGAGCGATATCAAATATAGTTCTGATCGGCGACGCTGGGCAAAGTCCGGGCTCACTTCCATGACATCAGTTCCTGATTGGCGCGGTCCTGGTTCCTGAACTGTGTCTCCATCCAGGCAGCCGTGCCGATCGCGGCGAGGAAGCCGAAGGCGAGGCAGGTGATGGCCTGCTTGCGCCAGGAGATGAAGGCGCGTGGCGCCGGGGTGAGGGGCTTTTGCGCGCATTCACCCGGCGGGCAGGCACAGCCGGAAAAGGCCTTGACGATGCAATCGGCAGACATCTCCGGTCTCCTCAGGCGTAAAGCTGATCGTGATCGGTCAGGCCCATGATCTCTCGGGCATAGCGGTAATGCTCCTCGACGGAGGCCGCGGCACCCCGCAACCAGGAGGGGCCGCGGATTAAATGTTCGGGGCGGCGCAGGTACGCAAAGCCGAGGGCGCCCATGCGCTGGGCCTCGATCGCCATATAGGCGCTGCAGTCGCCGATCCGCAGCGCGCTATTCCAGCGGGCGTCGCGCCTGCTTTCCACGGTCTCGATATTGCGGATGTGCTGCATCACCCTGTCCTCTCACGCGCCTCTGATCGACTTGTGACGAAGGTATATATAATACCCTATCACGTCAACGGTAACGGGTATAAAAAATACCTCACAGATTGACGGGGTACGAATCATAGGCGTATGTCTGTCGCCAGTGATTGGGCGACCGGGTGCAACTCCCGAGCTGACGAAGCCCAGCGGCGCGGGAAGCGAAAGTCCTTAAGTGCGCTGTCAGAAAATCAGGACGAGGGCGAAGCGAATGGCCCCTCTGGCACGTGTCCCATCCGGGCTCCGGCCTTCAGGACTTGGCCAATGCTCTCCCGGCTTCATGGGCTTTGCTCATGGGGTAGGGGGAAGCTTTGGCCGGAACCCTCCCTCACCAGCCTTCAGCGAAGACAGAGAGATAAAAACAAGGCTTGGAGTCTGGTGCTACGAGAAAAACGGCAGGCGCAACGACATCGGAATCGCGGTGATCGAGGCGGATTCTGGAATCACAGAATTTTCTGATCGTGGGAGAGGCCGTCGAGGGACATGGTCCCTGCAGCCATTCGTTCCATCCCGGCGGTAAGGCGGGTGGTGCGCGGACGGCGTCCGGAGCCTCTGCAATTTTTGGTTTCAGAGGAGGGAGCGTCCCGAGATCCCTGATGATCCTGGCTGCCGGATCGGGGAGCTTGGGACAAATCCTACAGGCCGTACATCTCGCGCGCGGCGCTGAAGGCCAGCAGAAACACCGCTAGGGTGACGATATAGAACCAGATTCTGCCGGCGCGCGATGTCGGTTTCAGCATCTTTTACCCTTTGTAAGGCGTTTGAATCATTGAGATATTCTTTAACGTACGACCTGACGTCGCGATGTTATTGGCAATCGCTTGCCCTCAGATTGAAACTCGATTGCCCATCTTTAAAAGCGTAATTGTACACGGCGAGGTTGGTCTCACCCGAATCAAGCTTTGGTTTCCAGAAAGCGCACACGGTCGGTGCAATGCCTGACTTCATGATGGCCCCATCCGTCAAAGGGAGGGAATCGGCCAGGCGGTAAAAATATCGGACCGTCTTCCCCTCGAGAGAGATGCGCTCAAGAGTGGTAAAGGCATCTATCTTCTGCGGCAGGTTAGCGTTCGCGACGTCATTCTGAATTCTGGGAATGACGATCAGTTTGGTGATCTGGCTTGAACTGGCAAGAAACAGAACAACAATGATCGTTCTCGCGTTCGGAAATCGCTTGGCCGCCAGATGGCCGACAACCGCGCCGATCGCCCCGAATATCCCCCCAACCAGGCCGTAAACAGCCGGCGCCGGCCATGTTCCCATAAAAGCAAGCATTTCCCCTCCAATGTTATCCTCTGCTGATCCACCCGGTAGCTTGGCAGCCGGGTTACCGAACGTGCGTGCGCCACTGCCGGTCTGCCCGGAAATTTATTGAGATTTTCGAGCGTACCCAGCATCTCATCCCTACATCTCGATGATCGATCGGCGGACGCGGCCGACGATGGTGACGGCGCCGTGGAAATCCGGCGGCGGCACATCCTCGTAGGAGGCGGGCTGGAAGGGCGGGTTGTCGTTCGGGCGATAGCGCTTGTAGGTGGCGGCCCCCGTCTCGTCGGCGACGACATAGAGCGCGTTCGGCGCCAGGCGCTTGTCGCGCAGATTGACGAAGATGATCGAGCCCGGCGGCGAGATCTTGTTCATCGAATTGCCTTCGACCTCGAGCGCGATCCATTCGCCATCGGGCAGATCGAGCGCGGCCACCGTCGGGAATTCCGAAAAGTCGGTGATCGGCGCCTGCTCGCTCAGCTGGCCGGCGCTGACCCAGGAGATCTTCGGCACATCGGCGACGGAGACCGGCAGCTCATCCGGATCGAGCGCGTTGCCGGTGCCGAACTGCAGCCAGTTGAGATTGACCTTGAAGGCGCGGGCGTACTTTTTCGCATCGGCGATGCCGAAGCCGTTGCGGCCGGACTCATGCGCCTTGTAGACATTCGCATTCCAGCCGAACCGATCGACGATCGCTTTCGGCCCGGCAAAGCCCGCGTTTTTCCGGGCCATGACCAGCCGCTTTGCGCGTTCCTCGCGCTCAAATTGTTCCTGATCTTTCAACATGATATAAAAAATACCCCATTTTAGGGTATATGTCATGCTCTTTTCTGCTTGACGTGCGGGGTATTAAATATACCCTATACGCATGACAAACAGCCAGAACATCCATGCCTCCAGCCAGGCAGCCGTCGGCCCGGTCGAGCGCGAAAACGCCCGCTACACCGGCTGCCCGAACTGCGGCAAGGCGCTGTCGATCGCCGAGGTGATCGAGCGCCATTGCGAAAATTGCGGCCGGCAGACCAGCCCGCAGGAGATGCGGCAGATAGCCGATCTCCCCGGCGCGTCTGCGCTCAGCAATCCCGACAGCCTCACCCCTCCCTGACGGCTCTCGGTGGCCGGCGTCGTCGCCCTCCCTCGGCGACGCCGGCAGCTATTTCCGGGCCGCCGTCGCCGCCGATGAACTCACGTGAAGCAGCTGGCAGCGCCCGCTTCGGCGACAACGGCACGCTGCGCTTGAAATGGACAAGAAGGATCACCCCGGCATGAACGCGCTCGAGCTCTTCCGCACCGGCAGGGACTACATCGAAATCGCAGCCATCCTCGGCATGTCGGTGCCTTCGGTGGAAAGCGAGATCCACCGGCGCCGAAGCGCCGAGAGGGGCGATACCGCCCAGCAGGATCATGCCGGCGCGGAGATCCGCCGCTTTCCGCATCGGATGAGGCCGGGCACGCCGGTGAATTTTGCCGGCGGGCGACGGCGGCAGGTTTGAGCGGCGGGAGAAAGGAAAACGGCATGGCGAAGGACACAATGAGCAAGGACATCATGGACATCCTCAGCCCGGTGCTGGGGGAGGAACTGGCGGCGGCCGTCATCGAGCATCGCAAGCGCACGCTGAGAAAGCCGCTGACCGCTTACGCCGCCCGCATCCAGGCCAGGGAATATCTGCTGACCGGCGATCCGGCCGGTGCTGCCGAGATGCAGATCTTCCGCGGCTGGCAGGCGATCAAATGCGACTGGTACCTCAAGGAGAAGGCGAGGGAAGCCGGGTCGATCAACAGCAGCAGCACGAGAAGGACGACAGTCGATGCCGCAAGAGATTTCCTCTCCGGTGAAGATCATAGCGGGGATGCTTTCGGGTTTCCCGGCATCCGCAGGCACTGATCCCGACATGCAGATCCGCGCCTATCTCCTCGCCATCGACGGCATCCCGCTGGAGGCCGTCTGGCAGGCGGCCAAACTGTTCATCTCAGGCAAGGTCAGGAATCATAACCGCGCCTTCGCACCGAGCTCGGCCAGTTTCGCCGAGCAATGCCGCCGGCAGCAGGCGGCCATTGCAGCGCAAAGCCGTCCGCGCGTCGAGCCGCCGCAGCCGAAAGTCGCGGCCTACAAGATGCAGCTCTTGCGCGACGCCGCGAACGGCAGCCGCAGCGCCAGGCGGGAGCTGGCGAAGATGTTTCCCGACAACCCGATCATTGCACGAGCCACACGACACGAGGAGGCATTGAGGTGAGAAGCCTGTTCTGGACGGAAGACAAGATCGTCAAGGCTGAGAAGCTTTGGCAGCAGGGGCTCTCGGCAAGAGAGATCGCCAACCTGTTCGGCTCGAAGAAGAACACCGTCATCAACATGGCGCACCGCAACCGCGACAGGTTCCCCGCACGGCAGGTCACCCGGCCGCCGCCCGAGACCTGCGAGGCGCCGGCGCCGATCCGCCGCCCCGACCGCGTCACGCGGGTGACCTTGTCGGGGGCTGAGGTGACGATGCCGCGCGTGCCCTGCATCGATGGGCCGGCATCATGAGCAAGCCCACCCCGCGCGAAACCGAAATCATCGGCTGGATGGCGGCCGGAAAGACCGCCGCCGAGATCGGCACCATTCTCGCCATCTCCCCCATCACCGTGAACACGCACATCGCCAACGCCAAGGCGAGACTCGGCGTCTTCAAGGATACCGCACTGGTCGCCGCTGCACTGCGCAACGGCATTATTCGATAGAAGGACAATCAGCATGGGTGGCAAAGCAGCCAAGGTCAGGACACAGCGGGCAAGCAAGGGCGCCGGCCGGCCGCGCAAGGCAAATGTCGAGCGTTTTCCCTGCGGCAAGATCAAGCCGTTCGAGACCGAGAAGGACAATATCAGCGTCGCGATATCAGCCCGCCGCCGCATCCACGGCTTCGGCCGGACGGTCGACGACGAGACGGTCAAGAGCCCATTTGCCGGTTATACGCTGGGGCGCATGTTCCTCGACGGCCTGATCAGCGCAGAGCAGCGCCAGGCCGGCGACGACTATGCCGAGGCGATGGCCCGCTACCACAAGACCACGGGCATCCCGGCGCCGAGCCCGCGCGCCCAATCGCTCTTTTCCGTCAAGGGCCACGAAGGCGAAGTCACCGAAAGCCTCGCCGACCGCGCCCGCAAAGCCAGCAACCGCATGATGGCGCTGCAGGCCATCCTGCTGCGCTGCCAGGACGGCCCGCAGGTGCGCAGCACCGTCTACAACGTCACGGTGATGGACTACGAACATCTGCGCCAGATGCCGCCGCAGCAATTGCTGTGGCTGCGGCGGGGGTTGATCGCGCTGCGCGCGGCGAAGGGTGGGTGATGGGGTGGCGGTAGGGCGCGTGTCAGTCGTCGATTTGGCGGCATGAATGCGGATGACTGCCTTTGCAAGACCGTAGCGAAACTGGCCCCTTCTCCATCCGCCAATGCTGTGTTTGCCCGGCGCTCACCCCTCCCTCCGTCTTCCTCGGGCTTGACCCCATAGGCGCTAACTTAGCTGTCGATGCGCGATGGCTCGTCGCCTTCGCGGCGGCTCTCGCAGTCGATGGAGGAGCAGGTCGATGGCGATGGGCCTGATGGTGGCGTGCAACACGGCGATAGAGA
>NZ_LOKU01000019.1:0-91417 GCF_002211295.1 Rhizobium sp. N122
GCATCCAGATCGTCGGAGCGAAGCGCAAATTCCCCGAAATCGGCGAGGACTTTCTGACGCTTGATTAACTGCCCATGATCCAGCACTTGCTTCCTCGGGCCTGTCATTTGAATTCCCCCGAACATCCAGGAAGACGATCAGTTCCCAACAATGCGTGACAAGCAGCAGCTAGCCTCATCCGCACGCAAAATATTAGCGTTGAGACGGAATTTAGCGAGTGACGGGCGGACAGCTGCCTCTCCCATAGCAAGCAGCTGAAAGGCATCATCTTTAAAAAAGCAGATGCTTCCGTGATTGCCGAACTGGTGATCTGCGCCACGCTAACGCCATCGGCCACCGTGGGATTGGTTATGACAGGGGAATCCAAAGGAGACCCAGGGTGGGAAAGATACATTTCACAGTTTGATGGTCGTAGCCGAATTTACTTCGGACGAGTTGTTGCCCTGGATCGCGTAGAGGGAACCTCCTGTCTCGACGCGGACACGCTCGCCCCCTGTCCGCCGCTGGGAACCCAGACGCCGCGGCCTTGTTAGGCAAAAGGACCGTACGACAATCAGTCTCCTGTATGCTGCGACCCCTATCGCAGTCGTCGTGCGGTCCGCCTCAGCTGCTGATCTTGGATTCGTGCGAACTTGCGGGAACCGCCGTCGCGGACGGTGGTTAGGCGCTTGGATTGCTGGAAAGCGCATGCGCTGCACTCTTCGCGATCCACCCCTTCGCAGGGGTTCGGGCCGCGCAGAGGCAAGTTTTGGTCCCCTCCCTCTCCAACCGCTTCTGTGCGGCCTGCCTATTCAAATTGTCTTCAGCCAATGCTTCACAATTCGCCGCCGCTCCGCCACGGCGAGAAGAAAGAGACCTCTTTTCGATACCAGTGACGAGTGCGCTTATCGGTAGGGATGGACTTAGCTGGGGCTCCGATGGCAATGCGGCAGCGTCCGGTATAGGATCGAAAAAGCCATTCGCTCGTGACCTGGAGAATGAGGCGCGAAACACGATCATGAACCGCTTTTCCCATCCCAGTCGCGCTCGTGAGCGCTTCCTTGAAGCACTCCTCCAGAGCGCCATTGAATATGCGATTATTGCTGTGGATCTCGATGGTCTCGTGACCACATGGAATGAAGGTGCACGCCGGATCCTCGGGTGGGACGAGACTGAAATTATCGGCCGGCCCGTGGCCGCGATTTTCACGGAGGAAGATCGGGAGGCGGGGGTTCCTCAACAGGAAATGACCGCCGCACTGGCGCAAGGACACGGAGATGATGAGCGCTGGCACGTTCGAAAGGACAGCTCGTTATTCTGGGCGTCTGGCCAGATGATGGCATTGAGGTCGGATGATGGAGAACTCGAAGGCTTCCTGAAGATCCTCAGAGATTGCACCGAGCAGCGGGAAAACGAGGAGCGTCAGCGAGTCCTGATGCACGAACTCTCTCATCGCATCAAGAATACTTTGGCCGTCGTCCAGGCGATCACCAATCAATCCTTCCGAAGCGCGAGCAGCATCGAGGAGGCGGAGCAAGCGATCTCGGCACGCATCAATGCCTATGCAAACGCGCATGATATTTTGCTGCAGAAAAACTGGCGGTCGGCGGCCATGGAGACGATCGTCGAGGCGACGGCGATCAATCTTGCAGTTGAGCCAAACCGCGTCAGAGCGAGCGGCCCTTCCGTTAATCTCACCCCGCAGGCGGCCCTTGCCTTCTCCCTCGTGCTGCACGAGCTCGTGACGAATGCGACGAAATACGGGGCTCTATCGGTGGATACGGGGTTTGTCGAGATCGAGTGGTCGGTGCGCCGAAACGCAGGCGACGATCGCTTTACCCTGCTTTGGGAAGAGCGCGGCGGGCCTGTCGTGGAGACACCAATAAAGAAGGGCTTTGGCTCCCGGCTTGTGAAATCGAGCCTCGCCGCGTTCGGAGATGTCTTTCTCGATTACGCTGCAACGGGCTTTACCATCAGGCTCGATGCGTCGCTTGAGAAGCTGCAGGCTCAAAGCTATTCCGGCTCCAATCATGGCGAGGGGTGAGCGGGTGGTTCCAATCGCGGCGATATCGTCTGCCGATGCTTTGTAACTCTTTCGCATGTGGCAGGCGCGGCGCGGCGCCCGATATTCACCTGGCGGCGGCCGGCGCGCAAGATCTCAAATCCGCGGACGGTCAGCCGCGTCCTCTCCATAAGTCAGCGCGGAATCTCTGTTGAGTGGACATTGACGGCGGCGTCTCTGGACGCAAGCCCTGCTTCGTCAGGGACAGGAATGTGTGCTGATACCTGAAGCAGGCGCATTCCTCCCAGGGTCGCGACGCCACGGGTTTTCTGGAGCCTGACAGTCCGTCAGCGGGAACAAAGCTAGAAGATCGCGGTTGGGCGCCCACGAGGATCAACGCCATGGAGCCGTCGATGACAGACGAATTTTCCGTTCCGGCAGGAGAACGCAGTCCGTCTGCGAACGCCTCACCGGCAACCGGCCTGAAAAACAAACTCACCGAAGATGTCAACTCGACGAAGGAGATGATCAAGGAGGGATCCGGCGCCGTCATCGAAAAGGTCGACGAGGTGGTTTCCGAGCAGGCGCACTTTGCCGCCCATCAGGTGAGCGGCATAGCAAAGGCTCTCGAGAAGGTCGGGGCGGAACTGGAAGCCTCTGATCAGCGGCAGGTCGGCCGCTACGCTCGCGAAATCGGCCAAAGCATCGCAAATGTTGCCAAAAGGATAGAGGGCAAGGATCTCGGCGAGATCGCCAATCTGGCCGAGAGTTTTGGGCGCAGGCAGCCAATGGCTTTTCTCGGAATCGCAGCGCTTGCCGGTTTGACCGCAAGTCGCTTTTTGGTCGCATCTTCGAAACGGAGTGATCAAGCCCGACCAACCGGGCCATCGGAAGCGGCGAGGTCGGTTTCTGAAAGGGAGGGCATGTCAAATGGCTAAGCCCGCGGAAAACACGCCTCTGTCCGAATTGATCGGCGGACTCTTGCGTGACGTCACTGGTCTTCTGCGCAAGGAAATCGATCTGGCCAAAACCGAAGCCTCGGAAAAGCTATCGAATGCTTTGAGCGGTATCGAAATTCTCCTTATCGGACTGGTCATGGCAATTGGGGCGGTCGGTGTTCTCTTAAGCGCCATTGTCAGCGGTGTGGCGGCGGTGCTCGTCGCCCAAGGCTTTGCCGAACCGACGGCCAATGCGCTCGCGTCCATCATCGTCGGCGCGGTGATCGGCATCATTGCCTGGATCATGATCGCACGCGGTCTCGCCGTCTTCCGACGCAACAACCTGACGCTCGAACGAACCACGACTTCGCTTGGCCGTGACGTGCAAACCGTGAAGGATAAACTCTGATGGAAACGTCAACAGATAAAACATCGGCCGAACTCCAGCGAGAAATTGAGCAAGATCGGCAGCGGCTTGGAAATCGAATAGACGCGATCCAGGAGCGAATGTCGCCCGGCCAACTGGTGGACGAGGTTCTTGCCTACGCAAGGAATAGTGAGGGCAGCGCGTTCGTCGGGAACCTTGGACGGGCTCTTAAAGAAAATCCACTTCCTGTGGCACTGATGGGCGTCAGTCTGGCCTGGCTTATGGCCAAAGGCGCCCCTTCGTCGACGACCGCTTCTGCTTCGACGGAGCCCGAATATGCCCTCTATCCCGTGCAAGGGCCGGTGCGCCGCCTTGGACCACCGGCTTCGATCGGCGGTGTGCGATACAGTCATTTCGGCGATGGATCCGGCCAGAAGCTGAAAGCGCTGACGGACGAGACGGGTCGCCGCGCCGGCCATTTTGTGGACGAGACAGGCAAGACCTATCGCGGTTTTGTCGATGCCAGCGGCAAACAGGTCAATCAAATCCTCGATGAGACGGGGGCGATGTTCGACGCAGCATCCGGCTGGGCTGCAGAAAAATGGGAGCAGGCGAAGACGACCGCGCAAGGCCTTGCCGATAGCGCAGCCGGTGCCGCCAGCTCGTTGACCGGCCGAACCGCCTCTGCCGCGACAGATCTC
Source organism: Rhizobium sp. N122 (assembly GCF_002211295.1). NCBI lineage: Bacteria > Pseudomonadati > Pseudomonadota > Alphaproteobacteria > Hyphomicrobiales > Rhizobiaceae > Rhizobium > Rhizobium sp. N122. The sequence continues at coordinate 3,988 of NZ_LOKU01000019.1, forward strand.
CAAGATCAGACCGCCAAGCTCAACACCATGATCCTCACACAGTTTCGCGATCAGCCATTGGTCGGGGGAGCGCTCGCCTTTGCTGTGGGCGCTGCTATCGGCGCGGCACTACCGAGCACGGAAACGGAAGATGAGTTGGCGGGAGAAGCCTCAGATGCTGCCAAGGAAGCGCTGGGCGCCGAGACCGCCGAGCTTGTCGATCGCGGAAAAGCCGTTGCGTCGGACGTCTATGAACGCGCCGTCGAGGTGGCGTCGGAAGCCCATGACGAGATTAAGGATCGCGTTCGAGCGAAGTAGATGCCCTGAGAGGTGGACGAGCGAGCGGCGAGAACAGACACCGGGCTGACGAGGCCCAAGCCGTGGGGCAAGCAGACCCTCTTTGCCCGAGACAAGAGGCCTTTGCAGCGCCTCGACCAGGTTTGGTATCAAGAGGGCGCAGGAACGTCATCTCTCGAAACTCAAAAATCGTCGCGGGGCGAAGGGCCTGACGCGAAAGTCACTGTCAATCAGCGTACTGCCACGTCCACGTCGCTGACCTGCAGCAGGTGCGGGCAGCAGAGGTCCGTCGTTGCCGACACCGTCCACGGTCAATCGAAACCATCTTGTGCCGGCTCTGCGAGGAGAGGGAACGAAAGCCGGACGGCTCGGTTAAGCCTCGGTGCGGCGTTTCATGCCAGGTGCCACCTGATAAGATCCAGCGAAGGAGCATGTCGTGAATGTCCTGATGTTCCCCAGAGTAAGACACGATCGCAACGCTCCCGATGCGGCTTTCGTGACCACGGACGGCGACAATCGCAAGCTCTACCGGTTTGCCCTGCAATACGAGATGGGCGGAAAGAGCTGGGCGAGCGAAATATGGGCCTATTCGGCTCAAGATGCCGAAGAGCGCGTGGCAGCAATGCGCCTTTCGCTGACGATGTGCGGTCAACTGTATGGCGAGGTAGAAGTATAAAGCACGAGTGGCGGGAAGACACGGTTTGCCTGAAATACGACAATCTGGCACCTCCATCTTGTGACGAAACATTGCGTCGCGCGGCGTCGTTCGCTTTCATTAGTGTGTTGGGCACGCGTCCCTTGCGGTTCACATGCAGCTCATCATCCCATGTTTCCGACCCATGCAGCCATCCGTAAAGGTGACGCCGTCGACAGCCGCCCCGCCGAGCCAAATGCTTCCGGCCGGTCAAAAACGAACTGCTGGCTTTACCTATTCGCCGGTTCCGAAGCCGCCGATGTCCTGCAAAACCGTCATCGTCGGGCGGATCGGACTTTGGTCCGCTATCGTACAGCAACGAAGAGCTCCAACGCAGCTTTCCCTCTCATCAAAGGAGGGACAAATGAAGTCCTCATTCCCGACAAGCTCTGCGTCAAGCTGCAAAACGCCGTCCGCCATCCAGTCGGAGATCGTCCAGCTCACGCCGGCATTGCGTGCATTTGCCCGGCGGTTCCTGCGCGGCGAAGACGATATCGATGACCTTGTGCAGGAAACCCTGCTGAAGGCATTGAACTCGCTCCATCTCTACCAGCCCGGCACGTCTTTGAAATCCTGGCTGTTCACCATCATGCGAAATACGTTTTGCACCAATTACCGCCGCCAGAAGCGCGAGCCAACCGCTATGGACGCCGCGATGGAACAGATTGCGATTGCACCGAGTCAGGAATGGGCACTGCGCGAGCGCGAACTGGAACAAGCCCTGACGCAACTTCCAGACGATAGGCGCCGTGCGCTGCTACTGGTGGCAACCGGAACGAGCTACGAGGATGCCGCAAAACTGTGCGGCTGCCGGCTCGGCACTTTGAAAAGCCGCGTTAATCGGGCCCGCGGGTCATTGCTGTCGATGCTCGGAAACAGCTTCGACTGAACGTCCTCTCCTGTAGCCAATCGAAGGTGAGCGCCGGTTGGCGCGCGGCGTTTCCCAACATCTTCAACGAAGCAAATGCAACGCCGGCACTCATCGTCTCCCAACCGGAAACGGCCCGGCGCACATCGCTCGAACGCCGCGGGGAACCGTTGGTCTGCGGCGGAGTTCGACGTGACGGAATGTCGGTCACAATTCCTGCGCAGAAATTGTCGAGAGGCGAATATGTCAGCGAGATCGAAGAAACACCCCAAGATCGGCAAAGGCAGTCATATAGCGGGCGGATGGGGAGCGGCCAGATCCACCGGCGAGATCCTTCTGCGCGAGCACGTGCCGCGATCCGGACCATCCCTGCTTGCCCATCAAAACAAGGCCGACGGCTATATGTGCGTCAGCTGCGCCTGGGCCAAGCCTGCCAAGCCTCATCCCATGGAGTTTTGCGAGAACGGCGCGAAGGCAACCGCCTGGGAGATCACCAGCCGGCGTGCCGACCGCGCCTTTTTCGCCGCCCATACCTTGCATGAGCTGGAAGGATGGAGCGATCACGATCTTGAGGAGCAGGGCCGCCTGACCCACCCGATGCGCTGGAACAGCGCAACCGACAAATACGAACCCGTCGGCTGGGCCGAGGCCTTCGAAGAAATCGGCCGAGAGCTGCGGTCCGTCGCTCCGCAGCAGGTCGATTTTTACACCTCCGGACGGGCCTCGCTCGAAACTGCCTACATGTACCAGCTGTTTGCCCGCATCTTCGGCAGCAACAACCTGCCCGACTCCTCCAACATGTGTCACGAAAGCTCCTCGGTCGCGCTTCCCGAAAGTATCGGCTCCTCCGTCGGCACGGCAATCCTTTCCGATTTCGAAAACTGCGACTGCATTTTCTATATGGCCCAGAACGTCAACACCTCCTCGCCGAGGATGCTCCACGACCTGCAGGATGCCGTCGACCGAGGCGTGAAGATCGTCACGTTCAATCCGCTGCGCGAACCCGGCCTCGAACATTTCATCAACCCGCAAATGCCGGGGCAGATGCTGACCGGCCGCTCGACCCCGATCTCCTCGGAATACTACCAGGTGAGGAACGGCGGCGACATTGCAGCGCTCTTCGGCGTCTCCAAGGCGCTGATCGAAGCCGACGACGCGCTGAAGGCATCGGGAACGAGCAAGGTCGCAGGCGCCGACGCCGTGCCAAAAGATCCGTCGAATGCTGCAGCGGTCGCCTTTGCCGCATCCATGGCGGCAGCCGACCGGAGACATGTGCTCGACCATGATTTCATCCAGATCCACACGTCGGGCTTCGAAGAATTTGCCAATGCAGCACGCGGACATGACTGGGCCGAGCTAGAGCGGGTGTCTGGTCTGACCCGCGAACAGATGACCCAGGCGGCAAACACTTATGCCAAGGCCGAAGCCGTGCTGATGATTTACGGCATGGGGCTCACCCAGCATGTAATGGGTGTTCAAAACGTTCATATGGTTGTCAATCTGGCTCTTTTGCGCGGCAATATCGGCAAACCCGGCGCCAATATCTGTGCTGTGCGCGGGCATTCGAACGTCCAGGGGCAGCGCACGGTCGGAATAACCGAAAAGCCGGGTCTGGCGCCGCTCGGCAAGCTTTCGGAACTCTACCAGTTCGACCCGCCGACCTGGGAGGGCCGCTCGACCGTCGATACCTGCAGGGCGATCATGCAGGGCGAAGCGAAGGCCTTCGTCAGCCTGGGCGGTAATTTTCTGCGCGCCGTTCCCGAAACGGAAGCTATGGAAGACGGCTGGCGAAAGCTGCGCCTGAGCGTCCAGATCGCCACCAAGCTCAACCGCAGTCATGTCATTCATGGCGAGATCGCCTATCTCCTGCCCTGTCTCGGCCGGCTGGAGATCGATGAACAAGCAAGCGGTCCGCAAGCCGTCTCCATCGAAAGCTCGGTGGCGCATTTCCACGGATCGCGCGGAAGGGCTAAGCCCGCCAGCAAGGAACTCCTTTCGGAGCCTGCGATCATCGCCGGCATCGCCAAGGCGACGCTTTCGAAGGGCCAGGTCCCCTGGGACGAATGGGTGGGCAATTATTCGAAGATCCGCGACGCGATCGAGGCGACCTATCCCGAAACCTTCAGAGACTTCAACAAACGCATGTTCCAGCCGGGCGGCTTTCCGCGGCCGGTCCCGGCGCGGCAGCGCAAATTCGCAACGGCAAACAAGAAAGCCAATTTCATAACGCCGTCACGGCTCTTTCCGGAGCTCGACATCAATCCGGCGGCCGGCAGCGTTCTCAATCTCGCGACGTTGCGCTCGAACGACCAGTTCAACACGACGATCTACGGCTATGGCGACCGCTACCGCGGTGTCGATGGCACCAGGAAGGTCGTCTTCATGAACGAAGACGATATCCAGCGGCTGGGTTTTAAGGACGGTGACGTCGTCGACCTGACCACGGCTATCGATTACGCCACGGTGCGCCGTGTCACCGGCTTCAGGGTCGCCCGACACGATATGCCAGCGGGATGCTGCGCGGCCTATTACCCGGAGGCCAATCCGCTTTTTCCGCTGGCCCACCACGATGCGAAAGCCAAGACCCCATCCTACAAGCTGTTGCCGGTGAGCCTCAGCCTCTCCGACGCCCCTTCGCCATCCTGATCCAAGAGCTGCGGCGATGAGCGAGAGCAGACGTCTCCATTGGATTGCGGCAGGAACTCTCCTCTGCATGCTGCTTATCGGCGCGGCGATCGGTTGGGCGAGACACCCCCGCCAGTACCGGGCCGATCCGCCGGTCACCACCGCTCTCGATCAGTTCAAGCTGATGCCCGACCGCATCGGCGGCACGCCGCCCGATGTCTATTTCGCGCTCGGCAAACCCTATGAGGCGACGGCCTTTGATTTGAGCCAGGGCAAGCGTCTTTATTCCTGGTTCGGCTGCTCTAGTTGCCATGGAGATGGACGCGGTGGAACCGGGCCCTCGTTTCTCGACGGGTGGTGGTTCTACGGTTCCGAAATGGTGTCGGTCGTGGCCTCCATTCGCGACGGCCGGCCCCAGGGCATGCCATCTTACGGGAATAAAATGACGAGCGACCAGATCTGGCAGCTTGCCGGCTATGTCAGGACGATCGGTGCCTATTCCGCATCCTATACCGCCCCGAGCCGGAACGACGACAAACATACGAGACCATCCGAAAACCGCGCTCCGGCCGCGGGTCTTTTCGAGGAAGGACCGGCTGGAGTCCGCTCTGATCGAGGTGTCCAGCCTTGAAAATTGCTCCGGCATGCGTGCTCTTTCTCTCCGGCTGTGCGGGCACCCAATCGGCGCTGGATGCCGATGGGCCGTCCGCCTTGGCGCTCGAGAACCTCATAATTCTGTTCGTCGCCGTCTGCGGCATCGTCTTCGTGCTGGTCATGGGCGTCATGGCCTGGGCTTTGGTCCGAAGCCCTGGCGCCCCAGACAGGCCGCGTCCGCAGACCGAGCGTTCCATGGGCAGGGTCGTCGCCGGCGCAGTGGTTGCAACTTTCGTCGTCATCACCTTCCTGACCGCTGCCAGCTTCTACGCAACGCCCGGTCTCGATCGTGGGAAAGCAGATCCCCCGACGATCCTCGTCCGGGGCCAGCAATGGTGGTGGCAGTTCACTTACCTCGATCCCGATCCGGCAAGGACATTTCAGACCGCCAACGAGCTGCATATACCGGTAGGGACAGACGTTCGCCTGCGCCTGGAGGCAAGCGACGTCATCCATTCCTTTTGGGTGCCGAACCTCACGGGAAAGCAGGATCTGGTTCCCGGACGCGAAAATGCCCTGACGCTCCATGCAAGCAAAGCCGGGGTCTACCGCGGTCAGTGCGCAGAATTCTGCGGCCTTCAGCACAGCCATATGGCGTTGCTTGTTATTGCGGAGGAGCCCGATGACCACGCCCGGTGGCTGGAAGCGCAAAGGGGCGCGGCGGCCGCTCCGGCAGATAGCGAAGCCGCGGCGGGAAAGCTCGTCTTCATGAGCAAGCCCTGCGCCGCCTGCCACACGATCCGCGGCACCGAGGCTTCGGGCACCACGGGCCCCGACCTCACTCATGTCGGCAGCCGGAGCATGATCGCCGCCGGACTGCTGGACAATACGCGGGGATCAGTTGCCGCGTGGATTGCCGATCCGCAAACGCTGAAGCCGGGAAACAACATGCCGCTGGTCCCGGTTTCCAGCGAAGAGCTGCGCCAATTGAGCGCCTATATGAAGGCCCTGCGATGAGGTGGTTCGGCAAAATTCCCTCCCCTACCGATCTGGCAGCCGGCGACGAAAAGGCCGAAGCCGCCCTCCGGCGCACCTGGTCGACGCCGACAGGCGTGCTGGGCGCTCTCTCCACCGTCGACCACAAGATCATCGGGCGGCGCTATATCGCCACCGCCTTCGTCTTTTTGATGCTCGGCGGCGTTCTGGCGCTGGCAATGCGCCTGCAGCTCGCCTTCCCCGAGGCCCGCTTCATCAGCGCAGACCGTTACAACCAGATCTTCACCGTGCACGGAAGCAACATGATGTTCCTGTTTGCCGTGCCGGTGATGGAGGCGATGGCCGTCTATCTGGTTCCTCTGATGGTCGGCACCCGCAACATCGCCTTTCCCAGGCTGAATGCCTTCTCCTACTGGATCTTTCTCGCCGGCGGGCTGCTTTTATGGATTTCGCTCGCCCTCGACACCGCCCCCGATGTCGGATGGTTTGCTTACGTGCCCCTGGCGGGACCGCAATATGGCCCTGGCAAGCGGGCAGACATCTGGGCCCAGATGATCACCTTTACGGAGGTCTCAGCCCTTGCCGTTGCCGTCGAAATCGTCGTGACCGTCTTCAAACTGCGCGCACCTGGCATGTCGCTCGACCGGATCCCGATCTTCGTCTGGTCGATGCTGGTCACCGCATTTCTGGTCATCATGGCCATGCCGGCGATCATGCTCGCCAGTTCGTCGCTCATTCTCGACCGGCTGGTCGGCACGCAATTCTTCAATCCGGCCGAAGGCGGCGACGCTCTCCTCTGGCAGCATCTGTTCTGGTTTTTCGGCCACCCGGAGGTCTATATCATCTTCCTGCCCGCCGTCGGCATGGTCTCGGCGATGATCTCCACCTTCACGCAGCGCCCGACCTTCGGCTATTTGCCGCTGGTGCTGGCGATGATCGCGACAGGCGTTCTCGCCTTCGGTCTCTGGGTACACCACATGTTCGTTGCCGGCCTGCCGCGCGTCGGCAGCAGTTTCTTCACCGCATCGAGCATGGCAATCGCCATTCCAGCAGGAACCCAGATTTTCTGCTGGCTGGCAACATTGTGGGACGGCCGCCCCATCTTCAAGACACCAATGCTCTTCATCATCGGCTTTCTCATCACCTTCGTCATCGGCGGGTTGACCGGGGTGATGGTGGCGTCGGTGCCCTTCGATACGCAGGTCCACGACACGTATTTCGTCGTGGCGCATTTTCACTATGTGCTGATCGGCGGTTCCGTCTTCCCGCTCATCGGTGCGATATACTATTGGTTCCCGAAGATGACCGGCCGGATGATGAGCGAGACGCTCGGCCGCTGGGCCTTCGGGCTGATCTTCACCGGCTTCCACCTCACTTTCTTCCCGATGCATGTTCTCGGCCTGCAAGGCATGCCGCGGCGCGTCTACACCTATCCGCCGGAATTGCCCTGGGCGGGCTTTAACCTCTTCGTCAGCCTCAGTGCCGTCATCCTCGCCGCCGGCTTTCTGATCTTCTTCATCGACGTCCTGCGCAGTGTCCGCCATGGCCCGGAGGCCGGCTCCAATCCCTGGAACGCCTCGACATTGGAATGGGCGATGCCTTCACCCCCGCCCCCTTATAATTTCCGGCATATTCCAGTGGTCGAATCCCGCGAGCCGCTCTGGACGTCGGGCGAGACGCTGCCGGTCGCAACCGGCCTGCGGCTCGACCGGCGCGAACTGATCGTCAGCAGCGTCGCAGCGGCGGATCCGGAAGCCCGGGAGGCCTCGCCCGCCGACTCTATCTGGCCGTTTCTGGCAGCCATTGCCACGAGCATCATGCTGATTGCCTCGATCTTCAGCCCATGGGCAGTCATCTGGGGTGCTATCCCCGTGGCGATTACGCTGACCGGATGGTTCTGGCCCAAGCAAACGCCGGAGGACGAGTCATGAAAGAACGCATGGCGCTCGATCTGTCGGATCTTCCCCTCCATGGCATGGGCAGTGCGAGCCTGACCTTCTGGGGCACCAGCGCCTTCATGCTGATCGAAGGCACGGGATTTGCGCTTTCGATCGCCATCTATTTCTATCTGATGAGCCTGGCGCCACAGTGGCCGATCGAAGCCCCTCCTCCGGACCTTACCGCCGGAACGATCCTGACCGTGCTGCTTGTCGCCAGTGTTGTGCCGAACATTCTGGTGTCGCGGTGGGCGAAGCAGAAAGACCTTCGCAAGGTGCGGGCAGGACTGATCGTCATGGCTATTCTCGGCCTTCTTCCCCTTATCCCTCGCGCCTTCGAATTTCCTGCCCTTCATGTCAGCTGGGACGACGATGCCTATGGATCGATCGTCTGGACCATGCTTGGCCTGCACACGACCCACATCGTCACCGACCTCGTCGATACCGTCGTCCTCGCCTGCCTGATGTTCTCAAAACACGCTGACAATCCACGGCGCTACGGCGACGTCGAGGACAACGCGCTCTATTGGAACTTTGTCGTCCTGACCTGGCTTCCCATCTACGGATGCATCTATTGGGTGCCGCGGCTATGAGAACAGCAAGCGCATTCACGTTTCTTGCTGCCATTGCGGCAAGCCAGCCGGCACTCGGGCATGAAGGCCATTCCCACGCGAGTTCACTTGCATGGACGGCCGATCCCTGGATACTTGCGCCACTTACTCTTGGCGCTGTCCTTTTTGCCTGCGGCAGCCTTCGCTTCCGACCCCGATCGCCCGCTGGCCGCCGTGCCTTCGCGCATCGGGCTGTTACCTTCTGGAGCGGCTGGCTCGTGCTTGCCGGTGCACTTGTCTCGCCGCTGCATTGGCTGGGCGAACAGCTGTTTACCGCCCACATGATCGAGCACGAACTGGTCATGGCCGTTTCCGCGCCGCTCATCGTTCTAGCGCGCCCGGCAGCGATGCTGCTCTGGGGACTTCCAAGGATGGTCAGGCGCAGGGCAGCTCAGGTTCTTGCCACAAACGCACTACGGCGGACATGGACCTTTCTCAGCAGCGGCACGGTGGCGACCGTCGTCCATGGGCTGGCGATCTGGGCATGGCACGCGCCTGTCCTCTTTGACGCCGCCGTCGGGAGCGTCCCTCTTCACCGGCTGCAGCATCTTTGCTTTTTCACAACCGCCATCCTGTTCTGGTGGTCCGTCATCTGGAAGACCCACAGGGGGCTCGCCGCCTGGCATCTCTTCCTGACCATGCTGCACATGAGCATCCTTGGCGCCCTCATCGCGCTTTCGCCACAGGTGCTCTATGGCCTGCAGACACAAGGGGCGGCGCAATGGGGGCTTTCGCCGTTTGAAGACCAGCAAATGGCAGGCCTGGTGATGTGGGTTCCGGCAGGGGTCATCTATGCTGGTGTGGCACTGGCGTTAATCGCCCTTTGGATCAAGGGCTCTGGAAAGCGAGGCGCAGGTGGAACGCACATCATCGCCCAGTAATTCCCTTCGTTCGTTCATCATCGTAGGCGCATGTGTCTTGAGCCTGACTGCGGCATTGGCTTTGACCAACGACTATCGTGAGCGATCCGAAAGACGAGCCAGCGCTGTCGCCATGACGAAGGGCGATCCGGCCCGCGCGCCGATGATCTTTCGCCGATACGGATGCACCGGATGTCATACGATCCCTGGCATCGAGGGTGCCGACGGCAAGGTCGGCGGCGATCTTAATGGGCTGCGCGAGCGGGTTTATATCGCCGGTGTGCTCAACAATTCGGCCGACAATCTCGTTGACTGGATCGTCGCCCCGCAGACCCATTCTCCGAAGACCGCCATGCCACCCACCGGAATATCCGAACAGGAGGCGCGCGACCTGGCCGCCTATCTCTACGCGCGCTAGCGCACACCAACGTTGCCATTCTGCGTTTGGCAGCCGGCAGCTTTTCCGTCAGCGCCCCGACATTGGGATCAGCGGATTATCGTTTCTTAAGGGCGAGATTGGGCGCATGATGTCGGAGGAAGAAGGAGCTCAAGCATGGAAAGGGCAATGGTAGAAAAACATTTGCAGCAGGCACGAGAGCATGTTGCCCTGGGCGGACAACACATTGCCAGGCAGCGGGAGATCGTGGCTGAAATGACCGATCGCGGCGTCGATGCGACGGAAGCGATACGGCTTCTGGTGAATTTCGAAGAGTCACAGGTCATGCATCTTGCTCACCTGGACAGGCTCAAAGCCGAACTGCTTGCGTTGCGAGGAGAGCGGGAGACGAGCATCAGCCGGACGACTCCGGCCTCATAGATGCAATGATTGATAGCGCGCCGGCTCAACCCGCTCGTGCGGTGACGATAGCGGTTTGCAAGGCTTCCAACAGTCGCCCCATATCAATGGGTTTGGAACAGCAATCGACTGACCGGAACCTCGCCGGCAAGATAGACGCGTCATAGCCTGTCGTAAAGACGAACGGAACCTTGCGCTCAAAGAGCGCATCGGCAAGCGGGTATACCGGCTTACCCTGCAGGTTGACGTCCAGCACGGCTGCGTCAAGCGCATCCGGCCTCGCCAGCAGCTCCACCGCACGCTCCAGTGTTTGTGCCGGGCCGATCACCACGGCCCCGGCATCAGCCAGTTCCAGGGACAGATCCTCCGCGAGCATGAACTCGTCCTCGACGACCAGCACATGGCAACCGCGCAGTACCCCATCAGCCATAAGCGTCATCCTCGCTCAAATTGCTGAGAGACACCGGGATTGCGATCATGCAATGGATCCCGTCATCGCCAATTGTGTAGGACGTCTTTGCATCGAGCTGATAGGGTAGCGCGCGTTCGATCAGTTCGCGTCCCTGGCCGCCCCCTTGCGGCCCGGAATTGGCCGGCGGCATCTTCACCCGGCTCTCCCGCCAGTCGACATGCAGCCAAGGCTTGCCGTTTCCGTCTGGCTGTTCGACCCGCCAATTGATCGCCAAATGCGCCTGGGGCTGGCTGAGCGCTCCGTACTTGGCGGCATTGGTGCCAAGCTCGTGCATCGCCAATGCCATCGTCTGAACGGTGGTCGAGCGAAGCCTGACGCCTTCGGGACCCTGCAACGTAATGCGGTTCGTCTCCCCTTCCGGCACGCCGTGAGCGGCCAGTTCCGAGCGGATGAGCTGGTCGAAGGTGATACGGTCGCCCTCCTGCAGACGTGACAAGAAGCCCTGCACCCGCGCCAGCACATCAAGGCGGTCGCGAAATCTCTCGTGGAAATCCGCCAGATCGGTGCTCGAACGCATTGTCTTGTCGGCCATTGACCGCACGACAGCCATGAGGTTGCGCGTGCGATGCTGGAGCTCGCCGACCAGGACTTTGGTTCGGTCGGCCGAGGCTTTCTCATCGGTGATGTCGCGGCCGATGCCGCCGATCTGCTTGACATTGCCGTCCTCTCCGAAAAGCGGGAAGTCGGCACTGCGCAACCAGCGAATCTCGTGGTCCGAGGCGCGCCTGATGCGGTATTCGAACTCCACACGTTCACCATCCCGCACCCTGCGGATCTCGGAAAGTGCCTGTTCGCGGTCTTCGGGAATGATGAGTTCGGACCAGCTGCGAAAATTGTTGCCGGTCATGGCCTGCTCGCGGTCGACACCATAGATGGCCTCGAAAGCCGGGGTCAGATAGACCCATTGCAGCGTCTCTGCGTCACGGATCCACAACACGTCGGAAGAGGCTTCGCCAAACAGCCGGAACTGCTCCTCCCCCTGCCGCAAAGCTGCCTGGGCCTGTTTTCGTGCCGAGATGTCGATGCAGAACTCGGCGATCGTGCCGTCGCCGAGATCGCGTCCGGCAAACAACATCCAGCGACGCGTTCCGTCAGCCAGGAAGTATTCCTTCTCATATGGCCCGATCTTGCCGGTCTCTTTGACGGCTTCCATCTGCGCTTCGGTCTCGGCTAGATGCTCATCCGGCGTTAGCCGGCGCCAGTGCAACTCAGAGCGCTCCATTTGTGAGCGGCTGTAGCCGGACATTTTCAAGAACACGTCGTTGGCATCGAAGATGACGCCGTCCTGATTGAGAAAAAATACTCCGACCGCATCCGTCTCCAAGACGCGCTGCAGGCGTTCCTCGCTGCGTCGAAGCGCGACTTCCGCCTCATAGGTCGCAGTCAGGTCTGTGAAGGTGACGACAGCACCGCTGATATAATTGTCGACGCTGCGATAGGGCAGCGCGCGGGCGGCGTAGTGCCGGTCATTGGCAGGGTCGCTGACCTTCCGGTCGACCGGCACCAGCGTTCTGAGGACGAGACGAACATCGTCCAGCAACTCCGGATAAGTGACGCGCGATACGACATGGTCGAGCGGGCGGCCGACGTCGGTGTCGAGCAGATGGAAGATTTCCGTCGCTGCCGGCGTAAAACTCCTGACGCGCAGGTCATTGTCGAGGAAAACGGTGGCAATCTGCGTCGCCTCGAGGAGGTTCTTCAAGTCCGAATTGGTGCGATCGAGTTCGGTCACACGATGGGCGAGCTCACCATTGACGGTCTGCAGCTCCTCGTTGACAGACTGAAGCTCTTCCTTCGAGGTTTCCATCTCCTCGTTGGCCGACTGCAGCTCTTCGTTGATCGACTGATATTCTTCGTTGGAGGATTTGAGTTCCTCGTTGGTGGATTCCAATTCTTCGATCGTCGCCTGAAGCCGATCACGCGTCACACGCAGATCGGTCTCCAGCCGCTGGACATGCTCTTCGCTTGTCAGCCGTCCCCCGTCAGGCGCCGTTCCCTCGGCCACCTGCCCCGCGTCTTGAAACAGCACGATCAGCGAGGTGACGTCGCCGCTGCCGAGCGGTTCGACGATAATATTAACGGCGTAGGTGCGATCATCCTGACGCAGCAGCACTCTGGGAACCTCAACCTTGACGGCTTCGGTGGCGGCACGCTGCAAGGCAGACCGCATGTCGAGCCTGAGATCGCGGTGTGCAAGGCTCAAGAGATTGAGCGTCGCCGTTCCCGATGCCGGCTCGAGGTAGCGCCCGGTGCGTCCGGAGAAATGCAGCACGTCATAGTGGGAATCGACGACCACATAGGCGGGCGCGAAGCGCTCGGCGACGACCTCCGCCTGCCGGCTGATGGTTGCCGACAGCCGGCCGGTCTGCAGCATGGGCGCGGGTGTCGAGAGCGGATGGTCGGGGCTGCGCGGGCGTGGGCTGAGCGGGAAATCCGGAATGATGCGGGTCGCCGTTTCCAACCGTCGAAACAGGCGGTTTTTACGGTCGACGGGCGTAAAAAGCTTGGCGTGGCGGGTGACATTCTCCGACGAGCCCAGAAACAGGAGACCGTTTGGCCTGAGGGCAAAGTGGAAGATCGGAATAACCCTGTTTTGCAGCTCGCCGTCGAGGTAAATCAGCAGATTTCTGCACGACAGGATGTCGATGCGGGAAAACGGCGCGTCCTTGACGATGTTGTGCGGCGAGAAGATGCACATCTCCCGCAGTTCCTTGACGACGCAATAAGTGTCGCCTTCACGCACGAACCAGCGAGCGAGCCGCTCCGGCTGGACCTGGGACGTTATCGCAGCCGAATAACGGCCCGCGCGCGCAATACCCAAAGCCCGGGCATCGAGATCGGTTGCAAATATCTGCACATCAGGCGGGTAGTCCATGGTTGCCATATGCTCGCGCAGCAGCATTGCGATCGAGTAGGCTTCCTCGCCGGTCGCGCAACCGAGCACCCAGACGCGCAGCTGGTCGGTCGGCTCCTTGCCCTCGAACAGTCTCGGAATCTCGCGCTCAAGCGCGTCGAACTCGCCGGGATCTCTAAAAAACTGCGTAACGCCGATCAGCAAGTCCTGAAAGAGGTTCTGAACCTCGTCACGGCTGGCGCGCAACCGCTCGATGTAGTTATCGATGTTGCCGATCTGCAGCACCTGCATGCGTCGCTGGATGCGGCGCGTGAATGTCCCGCGCTTGTATCCATGGAAGTCATGGCTGGTGACATTGCGCAGAACCGTGGCGATCTGCGTAATCTGCGCCTCGATCGCGCCGGACGCCTCCTCGTCCAGTCCCGCCTCTTCTTCCTCGATAACATTGCTGGCATAAAGCGCGATCTGCGTTGCAATGCTCTGCGCCTGCAGACGCAGATCCGCAATCGCCGCTGCCCCCCTGCCTTCCTCGAGAGGTCCATTTTCGCTTTCGCCGATCTCCACGATCGAAAGGCCGCCGAACTTCTTGGTTGCAGCGACGCCAGCCGTACCGTCACTGTCTAGCCCCGCAAGGACCACCGCAACGGCGCGCTCGTGGGCGTGTTCCGCAAGCGAAATCAACATCGTGTCGATCGTGCCACGATGGCCGACGGGTTCGGAGGCCGGCCGGATGCGAATTTGACCGTCTTCCAACGTCATCATATCGTCGGAGCCGCCGACGTAGATATGGTTGGCAAGGATGCGCTCTCCATCCACCGCCACCGACACCGCCAGTCTCTCCTGTCGGCCGAGCATTTCCAGGACGGCCGCGGCACTGAGACCCTCCTGCTGATAAACCGCCACAAGGTAGGATGCGCCCAGATCCACACCGATTTCCGAGAATATCTGTTCGAGCGAGCGGAGCGACTGGGCCGAAACTGCAATGCCGACGATCACGAGCGGCTGTTCGTGCTGATCCCGTTCCAGCGCGCCCGCCGATTGTTCCATGTTATCCTGCTCGTCGTACGCCATCATCGATCCATGCCTGTGTTGCACCGACCTTAAACGTTCGGCACGGCATAAAGATACACCTTTATCAGACGTCTTGGAAACGTGACGCGCGACCGTGTCGCAGCGACGTCAAGGCGGCGTCGCGCAGGGTTGCGGAATAGTGTTTATACTCTATGGCTCTCGCTTCATAGAGTTCGGCAACAGCGGTGCGACCGGTCTCACGCGCGTCACGCGCCATGCGCTCCACGAGGGTCACGCGCTCCTCCATCACCCGCATGGCAATCCTGATCGCCTCGTCAAGCTCATCGATATGCGCAGCCAGCGCGTCAGCGGTATAGGCGTGGCCGATCTGGCAGCGAAATCGCAGAGGGCGGGACCCCCGAACCTCCGAAAGCACCCCGTGACAGTCCGGGCAGGTTATGGCGGTCGGCGATGCGATCTTGCGAAGTTCGGCACTGCCGGTTCGCGACCCTGCAGCGATTTCAACCTCGAGCCGCAACTCGTCGGTCGGCACATCAAGTTCCGGCCCCGCGTCGCTTCCCGCGATCCCGGTCAGAAGCCTGCCGAGTTCAGCGGCCGAGGCGACATGATCGACCTCCACCGCCTCAAGTGCCGCCAGCGGCATCTGATCCGCCTCCGCATCGAGAGGATGCTGCACGACGGTCGTACCGCCATTGGATTTGATTGCATGGAGTCCGGCCGCTCCGTCGTTGAGCTTTCCCGTCAGGATAAGCCCCACGACCCGCGGACCAAATGACAGGGCAGCGGAACGAAACATCGGATCGATCGAAGGCCGAACCATGTTTTCCCGAGGGCCGGCTCCAAACATTATCGTTTCGCCCATCAGCAGCAGGTGGCGATCGGGGGCTGCGAGATAGACATGGCTACGCTCGATCGGCTGGCCATCCACTGCTTGCGTCACGGGAAGCTTGCATCTGGCCGCCAGCATCTCCGGCAAAAACCCGGGAGAGTTTGCAGGAATATGGGTGCTGACGAAGACGCTTGCCGGAAGGTCGGCGGGCAAATCAGCAACCAGCGTCTTGAGGACGGCGCCACTTCCCGCCGATCCGCCGATTGCGATGATATCCTTGGTCGCAGTTGACATGACTTTTGACCTTTCATGATCATGCTCAACAGTCGGCGAGGCCTCATAGTTCCGCGGGCAGCTCAGTCAGCCTCGATTCTTTAGGGACCAAGGTCCGAGCTGGGAAGCTCTACAGCAACCTCAACCGTCGGGAGATCGGCCTTCTGCCTTCAAGGGAAGTTCCGCGGCCAAACGATCAGTTCAGCCGTTCGGAACCGTCGGCTGGACGAAAAAGTGCGACGGCGATCTGCTCGAGCTCGGCTGGCTTTTCGCAGAGCGCAAACCCCTTGTACTTCACCGGAATGTGGGCGGGGTCGTAGCCGGTGGCAAAGACGAAGTTGATATCTCGGGCCTCCAGTTCATCGGCGACGGCAAATACCAGCTCGTCACCGAGATAAACGTCCAGGATCGCCGCATCGATATGTTCCCTGTCGATAAGATCGAGGGCCCGGCTGACGTTCGACGTCGGTCCAATGACAACCGCGCCTAGGTCTTCCAGCTTTCGGCGGGTCTCGTCGGCAAGGAAATATTCGTCTTCAACGATCAGGACGCGTTTTCCCGAAAAGAGTTTCGCTAGATTACTTTTTTCCACCGGGCACCTTTGCAACGAGGCGGGAGTTCTGCATCAAGTCACCGGATGCACTCCAGGCCGCTTCTGGCGTGCTGGCAGGCCGGCAAGCACCACCAGTAGTTCTTTTTCATTGCATGGATTGTTGAGGCAAGGCATCGCCTTGAAATGCTCCGGCAAGGAACCACACTCGTAACCGGTAACAAATACGAATGGTATCCTGTATTCTGCAAGCTTCTCGGCGACCGGGTAAGCCATCACTCCTCGTAGATTGATATCAAGTATAGCCCCGTCAAGATCGAAGGCCCGCTCGCCGACAAGCTCCAAGGCACCTGCAACATTCGAGACGGGTCCGGCGACCTCGGCGCCCTCGTCCTCAAGCGCCGTCATCATGCTCGACGCCGCAAGATACTCGTCTTCGACGACCAGGTAGAAGCGCCCTGCGAGGGAAAGCGAGTTCTGCATGATCTGGCCTCCTTTGGCTGCCGAACTATTGCTGAAGGCAAAAGTTGCGCCGGTCGACCGGATTAAATATCTGCGGGACTCTACGGAGGTGGGAGCTGCTGACCGTGGGGGAGACCATGGACTTCATCTTCGCCTTTAGGATGGGCAGACCGCAAACGTCGCGTCGTGATCGGCCTTATTCATTGCGACGTTCTCCGGGGATCCTCAATGAAAACCCCATCAAGCGCTGGTATTCCCCCTCGGGTATCCCATAGGACCCGTGAGCCTTGAGGATGAGGCCGTCGCGATCGACGATAATCACCTTTCCTCGTACGGACCTGATAAGCTTTTCACCTTCCAGAACATGGAGGGCACCTGTCACGCCGGACCGCCGGACGCCGAGCATGAAAGACATATATTGATGCGTAAGATTGAGGACCTGGCTGTCCACGCGATCACTGAGCATCAGCAGCCAGCGTGCCAGTCTCTGCTCGATGGAATATCGGCCATTGGCCAAGGCGGTATAGCCGATCTGGATTCCGAGTGATCTGGCAAACGACGATGAAAGAGAGCGCAATTGCGGCGCCTTGCGCGTGACACGGAGGAAGCTGTCGACGTCGATGCGTTGAGCAGACCCCTCGATCTGCACGATAAGATTATAAGGCGTGAGCCAATCGCCTTCGAGCAACCCCGTACCAGTTATGCCTTCACGCCCGATCAGGCCGGCCTCTACCTGTGAGCCCTCAAGGGATACGGCGACCAGCGATACTACGCCGCTTTCGATGAAGCGAACCGCTGAAGTCTCGCAAAACTGCTTTTCTAGGATCTCGCCTTGAACAAGCCGAACCGGCTTCAGATGCGGCGTGATCAATTCTATTTCAGGCGGAGAAAGCGCCGACAGGACAAGGTTTTTTTGCTCCCCCGATGACATTTCCTGGTTTCGACAGTCGGAAAGGGCGTCATAAACTTCCCTCATTTCCAACGGCTTTTCGACGAAGATCCGATCGGCGAAACGGGGAGGAACGACATCCCGGCTGTAGCCGGTTGCAAAAAAGAAAGGGATATTGCGCTTGGTCAGCGCATCGGCAACAGGAAACACCATCGTGCCACCGAGATTGATGTCCAGGACTGCAACGTCGATTTGCGCGGAATCGTGGATGTAGTCCAGCGCACGCTGTACGTTTGGCGCCGGCCCAACGATCTTCATTCCGGCGTCTGACAGCTTGGACGCGAGGTCGCTGGCAAGGACGTAATCGTCCTCGACCACGAGCGCGACCCTGGCCGGCTCATCGCAAGCCGAATTCATGCCGCCTACCTCCTGACGCGATGGTTTATTCGAGACGAAACGTCTGGGGTCGCGACCTGTTCCATCTCGCCCCAATCCATCATCGCGAAATTGCGGTCGGTGACGCCCGTGGGAGAGACCACGATTGGGAAGCGCCTTTCCGACAGCAGATCTGTCGCTAAGGATGGGGCGTGGGGCGCGGCGGCAGGGATTTCAGGTATCGGGCAATAGCGACGCGGTCGGCATCAGAAAATTCCGATGTATTTCTAACGACGTCTGCCATCGACCAGCCGACATAGCCGTGATCCGGCGTCTTGCCGCTTTTGAGCATTTCGACGATATCGTTGTCAGACCATGAGCCGATGCCCTCCGGCGTGATGTTCGGGTTGAAACCGACGCCTTCCGAACTCACTCCGCCGGCAAGCCGTGTTTTCGGTTTTATCGCGCCGAAGATGTTGCGCGACGAATGGCATTCGGCGCAATGGCCGAGCACCTCCACGAGATAAGCGCCGCGATCGTGCACGGGATCACCGTTCAGCAGGCCTTCGGATCGGCGCTCGTGGAAGAACAGAAACTTCCAGAAGCCCACGAACCGCCGGATGCGGAACGCCAGGGCTAAGTCATGCGGTTGCGGTCGATCGGCAATCGGCTCGAGCGTATGCAGGAAGGCGTAGAGATCCCGGATGTCGTCAAGCGTCATCGCGGTATAGCTCGGGTAGGGAAAGACCGGATAATAATGCTGCCCTGACGGCGATACGCCGGCTACCAGGGCATTGGCCAGATCCGCGACCGACCACGATCCTATGCCCGCCAGGGGGTCAGGCGATATATTGGGGATCCTGAAGGTCCCGTAGGGCGAGGCCAGCGCCAGATCGCCCCCCAATTTCAAGCGATCCGGCTGGCCGGGAGACGCATGACACGAGGCGCAGCCGCCCGCTGCAAACACCAGCCGGCCGCGCTCGGCGTTTCCTGGTGTCAGCCTCGGATCGTCAGCAGAAAAAGGCTGGTGCGGCTTGGTCAGCAGCCAAGTCGTGGAGACGACGATGAGGATCGCAGCGATGGCAATCAGAAATAGCCGGGCACCTTTCAGCATCTCGAACCCGCAGATTGTTGGTCCGTCGCCTCACGCCGGCGGCGGCTCGACCATGTAGGGCCGCCGGCCTCGGCGGCAAAGATAGACTTCTCGCTCCGGATTGGCCTCTACCGAAAAGCCGGCGCTGCGCAACATCGCCTCGGCGGCCGCCTTGTTGGGAATGAACCAGTTTGTCGGATCACCGGCATAACGCTGCTCGATGAAGAACAATTTTGGAAAGTCAGGCTGGTCGAATACGGCCCATTCCGAGAAGTCATAATTCTCTTCCGGGAGAGCATTGCGCTCGTCTCCGCGCTGCAGGCACTGGAACAGCATCAAATCGTTAACCACATGTTCGTGGAGCAGATCGAGCGCCAGCAACGGATGGCGCAGATGGTAAAGCACTCCCATGAAGAGCACCAGCTCGAAGGTCTCTGCGAGCTTTGCCACCTCGTAAACCGACATTTGCCTGAATTCAACGTCGAGGTCGAAATGAGCGGCAGCAAAACGAGCCTGCTCAAGGTAGCGTGAATCGGTGTCGATGCCGAGCACCCGCCCGGCATTGCGGCGCTTCATCTCGAGCGCATAAAAGCCGGCATTGCAGCCGATATCGAGCACGCTGCGCCCGTCCAAATCTTCCGGCACGACATGTTTAAAGCGCTCCCATTTGAATGCGGGATAGTCGCCGAGGAAATGATCCGGCGCAGTTTCGACTTCTCCGAACCTCATGTTTTGGAACCAGGGGCCAAGTTCTGTCACGCGGCGCTTCAGAGCCAGGTTCATCATCGTTTGCCTCCGTTCTCCAATCAGCCTTGAGCGGGGGCGGCTTGCGACGAATCCGGCCTCAGAAGACGGCCAGATGTTGTTGCCTGCCGCCGCGGGCGCGTTGGGAGACTGTTTGTAAACCATTCGACCGTGTAGCTCAGCCCTTCTGCAAGCGGCACGGTCGGCCGCCAATCGAGAAGCTCTATCGCCCGTGCGATATCCGGACGGCGGCGCTGGGGATCGTCTGTGGGCAACGGCTCGTAAACGATCTCCGTGGGGGTCGGCACCATAGCGCGGATCATCTGGGCGAGCTCGTTGATGGTGAATTCGCCGGGATTGCCGAGATTGACCGGCACGCCGGGATTGGGTCTTTTGTCCATCAACGCCATCAGGCCGCCGACCAAGTCGGTGACATAGCAGAAGGATCGTGTCTGCAAGCCGCTTCCGTAGATGGTGAGGGGTTTGCCTGACAGGGCCTGCACGATCAGGTTGGAGACGATACGGCCGTCATTGGCCTGCATGCGAGGGCCATAGGTATTGAAAATGCGGGGAACCCGCGCATCGACGCGGCCGGCCCGCAACATGTCGAAGCAGAGCGCTTCGGCAGCACGCTTTCCTTCGTCATAGCAGGCGCGTGGTCCGGTGCAACTGACATTGCCGCGGTAATCCTCACGTTGGGGATGCTCGACCGGATCGCCATAGACCTCGCTCGTGGACGCCTGGAGAAAGGAAGCGGCGTGACGCTCGGCAAGCGCAAGCAGATTTCCCGTCCCTGCGACACAGGTCATCATCGTGTGGACAGGATCGGCCTGATATTGTGGCGGTGATGCTGCGCAGGCGAGATTGTAGATCTGGTCCAGCGGCTCGTCGATTTCCAGGAACTGGCAAATATCCTTTTCGATAAGCCGAAAGCGCGGATGGTTTGTCAGCGGACGAACATTATCTGGCGAGCCGGTAATATAACTGTCGACGCAAATGACGAAATCGCCGCGGCCAAGGAGCGCATCACAGAGGTGCGAACCGACGAAGCCGGCTCCTCCTGCCACCAGAACAGTCTTGCGATTTCCGCGACGATTGACATGCAGCATCGATACTCTCCTTCACGCTGAGATACGCTCGCAAGCTCGGTTTGCCGGCAGCTCCGATAGGGCTCGGACGAGTTCGGCGCCGCGGGCGGCGCCAGTATGACCAGTTAAGACCCGCCGTCTGGCGGCAGCAGCAATGGCGATACGATCGGCGTCCGCGAGATCCCTCAGCACCGCCACGACATCGGCTGGCCCCTTTGCAATGATCAAAGCCTCGCCATCGGGCAGCAATTCGTCAAGACCGCGCCAGAAGTCGCTGATAATCGGCGTTTTGCAGGCGGCCGCTTCAAACAGGCGCACGCTCGGCGACCAGCCTGCGGCGATCATGTCGCTACGGGTCACATTCAAGGTGAACCGTTGCCGACTGTAAAAACTGGGATGATCGGCGGGCGCCAGGTGCTCGATCCTCTCCACATTGCTCGGCCAGTCGATCTCGGCGGGATATTGCGGTCCCGCGACGACGAAGCGCATCGATGGCACTAGACGCGCCGGCTCCAGAAGAAGGCGTTCCAAAGTCGGCTGCCGATCGAGGCTATATGTTCCGAGATAGCCGAGATCCCAGCAATATGGCTCGCCGGTATTGGCATAGCGGCCTTCGTCGACCGAGCAGTAAAGTGCGACAGCCTTCCGCGCACCGTACCGCATCTCAAGTCGGGTCAGCACCTCTCCTCCGGAAAAGGAGAAGTAGGCGTCAAAGAGTGGGATCTGCCGCAGCGCCAGATATTCCTCGTCGCCACGGTCGATCTTTGCGAGCGTGACAGGCGTGTCGATGTCGTAAAAGCACAGGCTTTTTGGCGCCACGCTGCCGAGCCTGTCGATCAGCGCCACACCCTCGGGCACGTAGGACCCGACGATCACCGCATCAGCATGGCGCAGCCTGTGTCGATAGAGTTCGAGCATGGCGTCGATGTCGGCGTAATAAGCGAGTTCACAGAAATCCGGTGAGGCAAGATCCCGCTGGCTGGCGTACCAGGGAACGTCCCGTTCCAGGAACAGAACCCTGTGGCCGTCCTGTCGCAGCCCCTTGACGAGGGCGCGATAGGTCGTAGCGTGGCCATTTCCCCAGGAAGAAGACAGTGAAAGGCCGAGGAAGACGATGTCGAGCGATCGCATCATTCGGCGGCCTCCATCCGCGCGCCAAGACGAGCGCGGAAAATCTTGTCCACGGTTTCGGCGCGATTGGCGTAGGTGTGCTCGGCCAACACGCGCTGACGCGCGCGCTCGCCGATCCTTCGAGCCGATCGGCGCGACAAACCGGCAACCAGGTCCGCCACGTCCTGTCCGTCGCGCGCGACCAGGATTTCCTGGTCGGGCTCCAGGAAGAGTTCGATGCCCTCCCAGGCGTCGGTAATGAGGCAGGCGCCGGCGCCGGCTGCTTCGAAGACGCGGGTCGCCGGCGAGAAGCCGTTCTCCGCCATGCTGGCGCGCGATATATTGATAACCGCCATCGGGGTCACGTTGAAGGCGTTGTGATCGCGCGTCAACACATGACCGAGATAGTGGATGTTGGGCGACATCGGCTTGTCCTGCCAGCCGGAACCGCCGAGCAGGAACGCCCGGTCCGGCAGACGTGAGGCGGGCTCCAGGAAGAAGTGCTCGACCCGCGCCTCGCGGTCCGGCAGGCGATTGCCGAGGAATGCCAGATCGGCCGGGAAACGATGGTCCTCCGGCACCGGATGATGCGTTTGCGGATCGAGCGCATTATAGACCGGCACGCAGTCCGCCGCTCCGACGGAGCGGTATGCCTCCACCACCGGATCGCCGCCGCCATAGGTGAGTACGAGATCGATCCGATCGAGCCCCCGGCGCAGCCGATGATCGGGATTGGCTCTGAGTTCGGCAAGCGTTGCAGGCGCATCGACGTCCCAGAAGATTTTCAGGGCATGCGGCTGCGCATGGGCAAGCACCTCCTCGAGAAGCAGATCGTCTTCGAAACCGACGCCGCTAGCCTTGACGACGATATCGGCCTCAGCCGCAGCGCCGCTGACGGCCTTCAGGGCGCCGATCGTGCCTTCGTAGACCACGACCTTGCACCAGTCCGGCGGATCCATGTCGCGGTTCTTTTGCCGATCATAGACATCGGGTTCGTAGAAGGTGATGTCATATCCTTTGGCCGCCAGCGCCCGCAGCAGGCCGCGATAATAGGTGGCTGCGCCATTCCAATAGGCGGAGACCAGGCTCGAACCGTAAAAAGCGATTTTCATTCTGCAGCCTCCGGCGATTGGAGATTGGTGGTGACCCGGTTCGTGCCGCAGCAAGCCAGGACTTCAAAAAGCTCGTCGACACGATGCCGGCAGGTGTGGCGCGCCTTGATCGCCACGAGGCCTGATGCAGCAAGACTTGCGGCCCAGCAGGGGTCGGCAAGCACGTCGCGCAGATTTTTTCTCATGTCCTCGCCGTCGCGAACCAGAACAAAATCTGTGCCCGGTTTGAAAAGGTGCTCAGCGTCGTCCCAAGGCGCCGATATCAAAGGAATTCCGCATGAGAGCGCCTCGAAGACGCGGATCGTCGGAATACCCGGCAGATGCTCGATGTAAGGCCGGCGCGGAATGTGCACCGTGACCTTATGGCGGGCGAAGGCGACGGGAACGTCGGCATTGGCGATCCATCCGCCGTAGGCGATACCGGCGCTCTGAAGGGCATCGAGCGCATGATCGGGATAGCGCACGCCCCGTACCGTCGCGGTCAGGGCGAGCGACTTGGCAGGATGGACCAGAAACTCGGCGATTTCGGCGGACCGCTCACCATCGCCCCAGTTGCCGATCCAGATGAGGTCTCCGGTTCTTAGAACCTCCGGCATGGGTCGAAACAGAGCATCGTCGGCGGCTTCATGCCAGGTGAACACGGACTTGCCCCAGCCGGCGCTTAGATAGCGCTCCCGCAACGTCTCGCCGAAAGCCAGCACACCGTCGTAATCGGTCAGCGTCAGTCCGGCGATATCGCCTTCGGCCGAGACTGCCCGATGATGCGTGTCGTGAAAGAGCAGCGTGAAGGTGCCGCCATGGCGCCGGATGCGACCGAGACGCTCGACCAGATCGGGTTGCGTCCACTCGTGGACGATGACGACATCAGCATCGCCAAGCGCGGCTTCATGATCGAAATCCTTGCCATAGATCTGCGCGCGGTGCTGCGGAAAGGTCTCATGAAATTTTGCGATGACCGCAGACCCCTGATCGCTGACAAGATTGGCACGGCTCCAGGAATCCTCCGGTTCCAATGCCAGCGTTTCATGGCCGCGCCGTTGCAGATCGCGCATCACTCCCCGAAGAAAATGCGCGTTGCCGTGGTTCCAGTCGGAAATCAGCGAATGAGTATAGAAAACGAACTTCATGATCACTCCGCTGCTGTCGAAAAGGCGTGGCCAAGCCTGCCGGAATAAATCGCGTACATCGCTTGCGCCTGTTCCTCGAGGCTGAACCTCGCCGATCGCTCCTGCGCCTTCAGGCCAAGCGCAACCCGTTGCTGAGGGTCATCGGCGAGGCGGTTGAAGGCATCGGCGAACGCTTTGGGCTGATGCGGATCGACAAACAGCGCGGCGTCGTTCCAGATCTCGCGGTAGGTCGGAATATCGGAGAGCACCAAGGCCGCGCCCGCCCTCGCCGCTTCCAAAGCCGCCAGCCCGAAAGGCTCGTAAACCGACGGCGAAACCACAATGGCCGCCTGCCGCGCCAGAACCATCATCCGTTCGCGCGAGAGCTCGCCCAGATGGTCGGCATTGCGAAACGGCAGGTATTGCCCGTCAGGGCCACGATTTGCGCCGGCCACCTTCAGCGGCCAGCGGGTCAGGGCCGCCGCCGCATCGAGCACGGCGCCGTTCTTTCCCTCGTCCCACCAGCGGCCGGCTGCCAGGACAAAATTCTGTTTGGTCTCGCTGGAAGGCTCGAGCGCAGCCGAATTGTAGACGACGCTGAGGTTGGCGATCGGTCCATAGGCCGCCGCCATCGCCGCAGAATGGCTGCCGCTTGGTGCGATCACCGCGTCTGCACGTGCAAAACCGGCCTGGTTCAGCCGATATTGCCATTGCCAGTCGCGCGGCACCTTGGCGGCACGCACCGCCGCAAACCAGGTCACGACACAGGAATGACAGACCACGATCACCGGCAGGTTCGTTTCGATGCCCGCCGCCTGCGACGGCAAATTGAGATGAAGAAGATCTACCTTCTTTCGGCGGGCGAGATCAGCGATCAGACGGGGCACCTCGGCAACCGCCGCTTCATCCCCGGCCATCCAGTCGAGCGGCGCCTCCAGCCAGACAAGCGTACCAAGCCTATTTGCTTCGGCAATCTTTTCCGTCGTGGGTCGGGGTCCAAGCCCTGCGAAGACAACCTCGACATGGCGGGGCTTCAATCCTGCGGCCAAGTCCATGGCATAGGACCAGACCCCGCCGACGGCGTCGACCGTCATCAGCACGCGGCGGTGCCCCGGGCGTCGATTTTGTGTGGTCATGCCATTACCTTGCGCTTTTCCCTGCGGATCTGCTGACCGCCGAAACGATTGGCAATCAGCCATTCGGCCAGATGCCGCAGCCCATCGCGCCATCCGACGCCGGCGGCCCATCCGGTCTCCCTTTCGAGCTTTTCGGTATCGGCAACGAAGTAGAACTGGTCGCCGGCCCGCCAGGGGCCGAAACTGGTCTCGACCGGGCGCCCGGTCACCTCCTCGATTTCGCGCAGCACCGAAAGTACGCTGACGGCGTTTTTCGGCCCGCCGCCGAGGTTGAAAGCATTCCCGCAGACACGGTCGATATTGGCCAGCAGCGTCCGGTAGGCAGCCACGGCATCCTCCACGTGAAGAACGTCGCGCACCTGCTTGCCGCTGCCGTAGACGGAAATGGCTTCACCTGCGAGCGCCCGGATCAGGAAATGAGCGACCCAGCCCTGATCCTCGGTCCCGAACTGGCGCGGCCCATAGATGCAGCTCATCCTGAGCACTGCAGCCGGAATGCCGTAGGACTTGGCGTAGTCGAGGACATACTGATCGGCGACACCTTTCGAGCAGCCATAGGGCGTGCAGAAATCGAGCGGCCGATCCTCGGCAATCCCCCTTGTCCTTATGGTCTCGTTTTCGGGAACATATCGATCGTCGCCCTCGACCATCCCGAGATCGTCGAGGGTGCCATAGACCTTGTTGGTGCTCGCGAAGATGACGGGCGCCTGTCTACCTGCCTTGCGCACCGCTTCCAATACGTTGAGGGTGCCGCGCGCATTTGTTTCGAAATCCGCAAGCGGATCACCAATGCTGGTGGTCACAGCTGTTTGGGCGGCATAGTGGAAGACAGCTTTCGCGTCCTTGAAGGCGGCTTCGATCCCCATCAGGTCCCGGACGTCGGCAAGGACCGGATGCACCCGCGCGCCGTGTCTGTCGATCAGCCAGGAGAGGTTTTGATCGACGCCCGAGCGCCCAAGATTATCGAGAATGATGACGTCTTCACCATCGCTAAGCAGGCTGTCGGCGAGATTGGAGCCGACGAAGCCGCTGCCGCCGGTCACGACCACAGGTGTAGCGTCGGAGGCGATGTGCGGCGCTGCAAGGGCGGCAACCTCCGCCAGCTTGCTGACGCCGCCTTCCATTAGAAGACGAGCCAAAAGCTTCGGCTTGTTGTCGTGGGTAACAGCTCCAAGATGATAGTGCCGCGGATCGAACCACAAGCCTTCCTGAACAGGGACGTCCGGCGGCACATCGCACCAGGAATACCAATACATCCGGTCGGCCGGCACGTTGAGCGCCTTTATGAAGCGCCGCGCCTGTTCGATCTCGTCGTTGCGCCAGGTGGAGTAGCCCGCTTCGGTAATCCATATCTCGGCATCGCCATTGTATCGGTCGATTATCCCGCGCATCTCGCCCAGATGCATGTCCCAGCCGCCCCAGGTGGCTTCTTCACTGTCCCAGGTTCCGGGAAAGCCGTGGAAACCGACGGCATCGACGACCCCAAGCACACCGCGCACGCCCATGAGATTGAGCCAATAGGGATCAAAGGGGCACGGGCCGCCAAGGACCGGCTTATAGCCTCTCTGCTTGGCCCAGTAGGCTGCGCCTCCGACCATCTCGCAAAAAAGCAGGAAATCGCTGTCTTGACGCCAATCCCAATCGAGCAGGTTGTTCGGCTCGTTCCAGAGCTCGATGTGACGGAAATAGCGGCCGTAGCGCGTCAGGATATGGTCGACGAAATCGGCATAGGATTTGAGGTCGACCGGGGCGCCTGACGACCTGCCCGTTCGTGAGAGCGAAGGCGGTGTGTAATGGATGCAGGGTAGAAGATCGATTTGCGCTCCAACGCGCGGGATCATCCAATCGAACCATTGCTGACCGCCCGGTGCCAAGTATTCGGCCCAGGAGAGGTGTGTTCGCAGATGACTGGCGCCGCTTGCCAGAATATCCGGCAGCACGGCTTCTGTCCGCTCGTGCTCCCCCGGTCGGAACCACTCGACGAAGCCGAACTGCCTCGTCTCCTGCTTGGCAGGCCGTCCAGAGCCGATTTTCTTCATGAAACCAGCCCCCGCTCTTCCAGTTGACGCTTCATCTCGGCGCCGCGGTCGACCGCGCCGGTTTGACGGACCCAGGCGGCGAAAGGACCAAGCGCATTCTCAAGTCGGTATCTCGGTTCGAAACCAAGCAGTTCGCGGGCTTTCGAAATATCGGCAAAACAATTTCGGATGTCGCCGGAGCGAGCCTTGTTCATGATGTCGGGGCTGATATCGGGCACGCCCATGGCGTCGGCGAGAAGCGCCGCGACATCGGCGATCGAATAGGCCTGGCCGCTGCCGATGTTGATCACGTGACCGGCTGCCGCCGGCCTTTCCAAGGCCAGGCGGAACGCCGTCGCCACATCCCGCACATGGACGAAGTCGCGCCGTTGCCTGCCATCCTCGAAGATCATCGGCGGCTGCCCGTTGGCAAGCCTGGAGGCGAAATTTGCAAGCACGCCAGTATAGGGGTTGGAGAGCGCCTGCCCGGCGCCGAAGACATTGAAGAGCCGCAACGCGACGGCGTCCTTGCCGTAGGCTTCACCGAAGATCAGGACCTGCTTTTCCTGAGCGTATTTTGTCAGAGCGTATATGGAGGCAAGGTCAACGGGTTTTTCCTCGTCGGTGGCGATCGGCATGAGTTGCTCCTCGTGCGGTCCAACTGGGTCCCACCTGCCTTGCTTCAGACGATGGGCGCGGCGCCTGACATAGCCGTTCCGCTGACCATCTTCAGTCAAATAGAGCCCTTCGCCATAGACGCTCATCGAGGAGGCGACGACGATTTTCTGGACCGGCTGGCCGATCATCGCCTCCAACAGCACAGCCGTCCCAAGGTCATTGCTGCCGACGTAGCGGGCTATCTCGTACATCGATTGCCCAACACCCACCTCGGCGGCAAGATGAATGACGCCGTCGACGTCGGTAAGCGCCGCGCGGACCGCGTCCTTGTCCATCACATTGCCTCGGACGACCTGCGCACCGTCGGGCACGCTTACCTCCGCATCGGCGTGAACCTGATCAATGAGCGCATCGAAAACACGCACCTTATAGCCGTTTTTCAGAAGTTCTTCAGCGACATGGCGGCCGATAAAGCCGCACCCCCCTGTTATCAAAATCATCATTATTGGGTCCGTCCGGTCGAACAATTTGCTTCAGAGATAGCGGCCGAACCGAGCGTTCATGGAAAAGTTCCTTCATCAATGACATCTTTATTGACTTCATCATCTATGACTTCTTTGACTTCCCCCGGAACTCTTCCAACGGGCCGCAGTTCGAATGATGCCACCTGGAGGAGATCTGATGGACATTGCGACAAGGCCGACGGCCGATCTCATGCGCGCTGCGATCGTAACGGGCCCGGGGCAACTCGCGGTCGAGACGCGCGCCCTGCCGAAACCCGGTCCCAGCCAAGTCAGGATCATCTTGGAAGGCTGCGGCGTCTGCGCATCGAACCTCACCCCATGGGCAGGACCCGAATGGATGACCTTCCCGACGGAGGCCGGCGGACTGGGCCATGAAGGCTGGGGCGTCATAGATGATATGGGCAGCGACGTTGCCGGCCTGCAGGTCGGGGACCGCGTCGCGGCTCTTTCTTACCATGCCTACGCCACGCACGACATCGCCGATGCCTCGATGGTTGCGGCACTGCCCCGAGAATTGGACGGCAAACCGTTTCCGGGCGAACCGCTTGGGTGCGCCATGAACATCTTCCGCCGCAGCAATATCGAACGCGGCCAGATCGTCGCCATCATCGGCATCGGCTTTCTCGGCGCCCTTCTCACGCAGCTTGCAGCCGCCGCCGGAGCGCGGGTGATCGCCATCTCACGCCGGGCCTATTCGCTCGAGGTGGCAAGAAGGATGGGAGCAACCCAAACGATTTTCATGGACGATCATTGGCGCGTCATCGAGAACGTCAAAACGCTGACGGACGGCAATCTCTGCGACCGCGTCATCGAGGCCGTGGGCAAACAATGGCCGCTCGACCTGGCAGGCGAGCTTACCAGGGAACGCGGGCGATTGATCGTCGCCGGCTATCATCAGGATGGGCCTCGCCAGGTGAACATGCAATTGTGGAACTGGCGCGGCCTCGACGTCATCAATGCCCATGAGCGCGACCCGGCCGTTTATATGCAGGGCATTCGGGAGGCCATCGAGGCTGTGCGCCATGGGCGGATCGATCCGCAGCCGCTTTACACGCACGTCTATCCACTGGAAAGACTGGATGAAGCGCTGAACACCACGCGCGACCGCCCGGACGGTTTTCTCAAGGCGCTGGTGCAATATCGATGAACGAGTTGCTTTCACCAAAGACGGCAGCCTTAGCCGCCAAGCCCATAAAACTCGGCTTTCTCGGCGTCGGATGGATCGGCCGGCACCGGATGAAAGCAATCCTCGACAGCGGTATAGCTGAAGCTGTCGCGGTCGCCGATCCTTCGGCCGAGATGACGCGGGAGGCGCAGATATTGGCTCCCGATGCCCGGATTGCCACCGGGCTCGACGAACTGCTCGACCAACAGCTCGACGGCATCGTCATTGCGACACCGAGTGCTGCCCATGCCGAACAGTCGATCCGTGCCCTTGAGGCGGGCTTGGCCGTCTTTTGTCAGAAACCGCTGGGGCGGACGGCATCCGAGGTCAAAGCTGTCGTCGATACCTCCAGAACAGCCGACCGACTGCTGGCTGTCGACCTGTCCTATCGCTATACGCAAGGCATGCAGCAGATCCATAAACTCATCCGCGCCAACGCTCTCGGCAAGGTATTCGCAGCCGATCTGACCTTTCACAATGCCTACGGTCCCGATAAACCCTGGTTCTACGACAAGACCCTATCGGGCGGCGGCTGTGTCATCGATCTCGGGGTCCACCTCATCGATCTGGCCTTATGGTGCCTCGATTTTCCGTCGGTCACTGCCGTCACCAGCGAACTCAGAGCTGGCGGAGAAAGACTTGCAGACAGCAGCCAAGTCGAGGATTTTGCCTGTGCGACGCTGACGCTTGACGGCGGCGCGGTCATTCGCCTCACATGTTCGTGGCGGCTTCAGGCCGGCTGCGATGCGGCTATCAGTGCCAAGTTCTTCGGAACCGAAGGTGGCGCCTCGTTCGAGAATGTCGGTGGATCATTCTATGATTTCACCGTCGCAAGGCTGTTCGGCACATCGCACGAAACGCTCACCCAGCCGCCGGACGACTGGGGTGGACGGGCAGCCGTTGGTTGGGCGAGACGACTGGCTGCAGGTCAGCGCTATGATATCGCATGCGAAGAATTTGTCGCAGTTGCGGAAGCGATCGACCGGATCTACGCGCAAAATGGGAGAGCCCCTAGGTGCCCTTGAGGAGACCATAGAGGACGATTGTGGCATAAAGGACGAACGCGACGACGCCGACCGTTCCGATCAGAATGAGCGCTATCCTCCCGGCATTGAGCCTGGTGCGCTTTTCAGCGGAGGACGATGCCGGCCGCTGGATCGGATCTTTGTCCGAGCCCGCGCTCATTGCGCCTGCTCCGTCGCCGGCGTCGGCGATGCCTCGTCCGGTTCACTGGGATGGGTGATCAATGTAAAGGCGAGCGCAGCTACGCAAGCCAGAACGAAAATTGTCACGACGAACAACATCATCCTTCGTGGCGCCTTTGCATTCTCATGCGGTGTGGCCAAGCCCCTGTCCCAGCTATTTCTCGTCTCGTTCATGGCGCACCCCTCTGCGGAAGATCGGTCTGTTCGTCGAGTTCTTCCTTCAGCTCGTTGCGCCGACCGCGCAGCCGCGAAGCCTTCACGCGGTCGATTGCCGCCTCCGTCGGCTCAACCAACGGGCCGCTGTCGTCAGGAATACCGAATCCGCTTTGAGCGATTGTCTCGTTCTCCGGCCGTTCGTTCGTGCCGGTCAAGGTCTTTGCGCGTTTGTTCATCACATCCTCCAATCAGGAGTTAAAATGATTTTGCTTCGAACAAGAAGGAACGTCCGGATAAGCCAAACAACAGACGATAGTGTTAGTTCCGGCCGGCCCGACAACTCCTAGGAGGCTGTCGCGCCGGACATCGCGACGGGATCGTTGCGACATCAGCGCCTCGACGAGGTCAACGGATGTCCACCCTATTTTCCCAATTCGACCATGTGGATCGACGCGACGGGCATCCTCGCATCTCCGGGAACTTTTGCGCCAAGCTGGGGTTGGAGCGCCGTCGAGAATTGCTGAGGAGAAACCATCGTGAAAGCTCTGACCTGGCACGGCAAGCATGATATCCGCTGCGAGAGCGTTCCCGATCCTAAGGTTGAGGACGGCCGCGACGCCATCATCAAGGTCACCGCCTGCGCGATCTGCGGATCGGATCTGCATCTTTACGACGGCGTCATGCCGGAAATGCATAGTGGCGACGTCATGGGCCACGAAACCATGGGTGAGGTCGTCGAGGTCGGCAAGGACAATACCAAGCTCAAGGTCGGCGATCGCGTCGTCGTTCCCTTCACCATTTCCTGCGGCGAATGTTTCTTCTGCAAGCGCGGCTTCTACTCCGGCTGCGAGCGCTCAAACCCCGATCGCACGAAAGTCACGAAACTCTGGGGCAATTCACCGGCGGGGCTGTTCGGCTATTCGCATCTGCTCGGCGGTTATGCCGGCGGACAGGCGGAATATCTGCGCGTGCCCTATGCTGATGTCGGTCCGATCAAGGTGCCGGAGGGGCTTTCCGACGAGCAGGTGCTTTTCCTTTCGGACATTTTCCCTACAGGCTACATGGCAGCCGAGTTCTGCAATATCCAACCCGGCGACACGATCGCGATCTGGGGCTGCGGACCCGTCGGCCAAATGGCGATCCGCTCGGCTTTCCTGCTGGGCGCCGCGAGAGTGATTGCCATTGACTCCGTGCCTGAGCGCTTGGCGCTTGCCAAGGTGGCCGGAGCCATCCCAATCGACTTCATGGATGAGGACATCTACGACAAGATCATGGAATTGACCGATGGTCGTGGTGCCGACGCCTGCATCGATGCCGTCGGAACCGAAGCCGAGGCCGCCGCCAGTTGGGATTCGCGGCTAGACCGCATCAAGGTCGCCCTGTTCATGGGAACCGATCGGCCGCACGTGCTGCGCCAGGCCATCCACTGTTGCCGCAACTTCGGCACGGTCTCGATCGTCGGCGTCTATGGCGGTTTCCTCGACAAGATCCCCATGGGCTCGGCGATCAATCGCGGCCTGACCTTCAAGATGGCCCAGACGCCGGTCCAGCATTATCTGCCGATACTGATGGAGCGGATTCAGAACGGCGAAATCGACCCCTCCTTCGTCGTCACCCATCGCGGTACGCTGGAAGATGGGCCTGCTCTCTACAAGACGTTCCGCGACAAGCAGGACGGATGCATCAAGGTTGTCCTGAAACCGTAAGGAGACGCATCATGGCTCGCAGTCAATCAGGCAAAGGCCTCGCCGTCGTCACCGGCGCATCCACCGGCATCGGCTACGAACTGGCGAAATGCGCAGCGCAGGACGGCTATGATCTCATCATTGCCGCCGATGAGGAGCGCATCAACTTGGCGGCGGCAAATCTCAAGGAGTTCGGCACGACGGTCGAGGCCGTCGAAGCCGACCTATCGACGCTCGAAGGCGTGGATCGGCTCGTCGAGCGCATCACCGCCAGCGGCCGGTCGGTCGATCTGCTGATGGCCAATGCCGGGCGCGGCCTCGGCAAGGGCTTCCTCGACCAGGAATTCGGCGAGGCGCGCAAGGTCGTCGATACCAACATCACCGGCACGATCTATCTGATCCATGCGATCGGCAACCAGATGCGCAGCCGCGGCCAAGGCCGCATTCTGCTGACAGGCTCGATCGCCGGTTTCATGCCCGGCTCCTATCAGGCCGTCTATAACGGCACCAAGGCGTTTATCAACAGCTTCTCCTTTGCCCTACGCGAGGAATTGAAGGAATCAGGCGTAACCGTCAGTTGCCTCATGCCGGGGGCGACGGAGACCGAGTTCTTCAAGCGGGCCGATCTCATGGATACGGCCATCGGCCAAGCGGAGAAGGATGATGCCGGCGAGGTCGCACGGATCGGCTATGACGCGATGATCGACGGCGAAGGCGACGTCGTCAGCGGCTGGAAGAATAAATTGCAGGCAGCCGTTGCCAATGTCACGCCGGCAAGCATCTTGGCCCACCAGCATTCGAAAATGGCAGAGCCGGGTTCCGGCAATAAATAGAGCGGCTGTGCAGACGACGCGGCGATCCGGTCCGCGTCGTCCTCCAGCTGCTTACTCGCGCTCGACGAATTTGTTGAACCGGCTGGTCTTCCCGTCCCTGGTCTTGTCCTGATAGAGAAAAGCCAACTTGTTTTCGTCGAAGATCTTGAAGAACTCGCCCCAACCGATTTCGTCGAATTCCTCTTCCTTTTCCCCGAAATCGATGCGCAGCACACCGCCTTTTTCGCTAGTGCGGATAACGGCCGGCTTGCCATCTCTTTTTTCCGCCCATTTCTGGATCGTCTTGTGGTCCGTCGTCGTCTCAGAACTGCTCATTGATGCCTCCGTCTGTTCGAAGTTATGTGATCTAGCCGTCAACGAAGCGGTCACAACAATGGTTGTCTTTGCTTCCAATTGCGGTACGGGGCGAGCAGTTCGCCGGGATAGCGACGCTCGATCTCGGTTTCGGTCAAGGCGATCCGGGCGAGGGTCTCTTCTGCATCGTCGGCCGCTTCGCTTGCCTTTTCGAGCTTGCTCATGGTCGCGAACAACTCGTCGTCGACCATAGCCTCCAAGCGAGAGGCAAAATCCTCAACGGGTTCGCTCATGAGTGGATTGGGGGACATTTAACGCCTCTTCGCTGATGCCTCTCCAACTTCACTCCTCGCACGAAGTTCCCTCGACCACGGAGCAAGACTGCTTATGTCGCCGCCTGCTCTTCCCGGTATAACCGCCAGGGAACCGTCGCCACGGTCAGGCGGGGACCGCCGAGCCTGACCAGTTTTGCCCGTAGCCGGCCGGCCCTGTTCATGTGCAGCAGGTTCTGCCACCACCTGTCTTTCACCGTTTCCGGGATGAGAACCGCCACCCGCCTCTCCGGGCTGTCGGCATCCAGCTTTTCGATCAGCCGCAAGAGAGGTTCATGCAATTGCCGGTATGGAGCGGGAATGAGCATGAGCCTCGGCGGCGTCAGTCCGCGTGCGGCAAGCGGCTCCTCCACTTCAACCTGCCATTCCTCACGGATGGCCTTTTCGCTTTCGTCGCGATCTGGTCCGCCGAGACGAACGAAATGGACGGCGACCACGTCAGGCGAGATTGTCAGGGCAAACTTAATGGCGCGTTCGCTCAATCTGTTCCACCGTTCGGTGACGACGAGAACCGTCGGCGGCTCGATATCGTCAACTCTGATCGGACCCGGTTTTCGCAGTTCGCGTTGAAGCGACCTGTAGTAGCCCTTGATCGACTTCAAAATGACGATGGTTACCGGCACCGCAATCAGTGTGATCCACGCGCCTTCCACAAATTTTGCAACCAGAATGATGATGAGCGCTGCCCCTGTCGAAATCGCGCCGACGGCGTTCATCGTCAGCTTCGCTGGATATTTTTTTGACTGGCGTCGCCAATGCATCGTCATCCCCGCCTGGGAGACGGTAAATGTCAGGAACGCGCCA
This sequence comes from Rhizobium sp. N122, assembly GCF_002211295.1. NCBI lineage: Bacteria > Pseudomonadati > Pseudomonadota > Alphaproteobacteria > Hyphomicrobiales > Rhizobiaceae > Rhizobium > Rhizobium sp. N122. The sequence continues at coordinate 39,004 of NZ_LOKU01000019.1, forward strand.
ATCGCAAAAAGTGGAATGAGGTTGTCGGTGATCCCTCTAAAGACGATCAGCAGCAGCCCGGCAAACACAGAGAGAAAAACGATGCCTACGGTGAACATCAGCCGACGCCCTGGCTGAGCGAAGGCCTTGGGCAGATAGCCATCGGCGGCAACCATCTGGCAAAGGCGGGGAAAGCCGACAAAGCTGGTATTGGCCGACAGGCATAGGACACTGAGAAGGCTTGCCATCGCAATGTAATAGAAAGCGCCGTGACCGGCGACGGCAGCAATCAACTGCGACAGAACACTCTGATAGCCCGCTTTCGTCTGATCCATTGCGCCGATCTTGTAGGTAGTGGCGATAGCGGCGACACCACTAAGAAGCAGGCCGAGAATGACGACGATTACGGTCAGGGTAATATATGCGTTACGCATGACGGGTTGCCGGAACGATCCCATTCCGTTTGAAACGGCTTCCACGCCAGTCATGGCGGTGCAGCCGCTGGCAAAGGCGTGCATGAGCAGCCATATCGTCGCTCCCTGTGTTACAGGCCCGAGCGGCGGCGGCGCGATGACGGGCGCAGGTTGGCCTTCCCAAACGATCCCGACGAGCCCATAGCCGATGGCGCCCAGGAAGCAGAGGATAAAGACGTAGGTCGGCAACGCAAACAGCCAGCCCGCCTCCCCCGTTCCGCGCAGATTTGCAAGCATCACAAGGAGAACGACTCCGAGGCACAGCGGCAGGATGTACGGGTGAAGGCCCGGCATCGCCGATACGAGTGCTCCCACCCCCGCCGAAACGCCCACAGCAACGTTCAAAACGTAATCGATCATCAAAGCTGCGGCGGCAAGCAAGCTCGGATATTCCCCCAAATTCTCCTTCGCCACCACATAGGCGCCGCCACTCGTGGGGTAAGCGGCAAGGGTCTGCCGATAGGAGAAATAAAGGATCGCCAGCAGCGTGACGATGCAGCCCATGACAGGTCCGATATAGACCAGACCGAGCGCGCCGAGCGGAATGAGGATGGTCAGAGCTGCTTCCGGGCCGTAGGATGATGATCCGAGGCCGTCCAGACCCATTGCGGGGATTGCTTCTTTCCAGCCGATCTTCTTGTCTTCGTGCTCGCGGTTGGCGAGACGCCGGCCGAGCAGGAGCTTACTTAGGTTCAATTTTTTGTCCTCGTCGATGGAGCCATCCCAACATCGGGCAATCGTTCGAGTTCCCCGAAAATCCGGATGCAAACCTCGCTTTGGATTACGCAGCTGCAGCAAGCGCGCATGTGTTCACGATCTCTGAAAGCCGCGTGCGTTCGCGCAACATTTGACCCGCGCACGGCCCAGCCCATCTTTACCAGTATCGGCGCGGCGCTGGCGCACTTTCGGATCCCTGCCACCCGACAGGGCTAGCGATTGCAGCCATGCAGTTTTCCGGGCCGTCGAAGACGGTGGAGATGATCCATGGACATGACCCGCATTCGAGATCACATGGTGGACCATCAACTCACGCGCCGGGGCATACACGATCGACAGGTCATCAGCGCCATGCGCACTGTGCCGCGCGAGAAATTCGTAGATCCTGGTTTTGAAGAATCCGCCTATGAGGATGCACCGCTGCCGATCGGCGAAGGCCAGACGATTTCGCAGCCGTTCATCGTCGCTTTGATGATCGAAAAGGCCGGGTTGAACTGCGGCGATATCGTGCTCGAGGTGGGGACGGGCTCCGGCTATGCTTCGGCCGTCATCAGCCGGATAGCGACGTGCGTCTACTCCATCGAACGCCATGAACGGCTGGCGCTTCAGGCTCGTGAACGGTTCGCGCCGCTGGGTTATAGCAACATTGATGTCCGGATCGGAGACGGCAGCCTGGGCTGGGCCGAAGCTGCGCCGTTCGACGCCATTATCGTTTCTGCGAACGCACCCGAGGTGCCGTCCGCCTTAAAGGAGCAGTTGGCCCTCGGCGGGCGGCTCATCATCCCGATTGGCCACGGCAATACCCAGCGGCTAAAACGCGTCACGCGCACCGGGGCCGCCGCTTTCGAGGAAGAAGATCTCGGCGGGGTGATCTTCGTTCCTTTGATCGGCCAAGAAGCCTGGAGCGCTGCACACCCGATGTACACTGCGACCGTCCCGTTGCAGGGAACTTATGCATCGGAGCAAAGTTTTCTGCAAAATCAGCAGGGAGAGCGAATGGGAGAAAGACAAAAGTCGCCAGACCTGCCGGAAGGTGTGCTCGATCATGGCAAATTCCAGCGGAGGTTCTGGGCAGTTCAACGCATTTCCTGGATCGTCTTTGTGCTGGTTCTGCTGGCCTGCCTGTTGGGTTTGCTCGGCAGAGGTGGCCTGTTTTCACGGCAGATGCTCTTTTTAGCCGATGGCTCTGTCGACTTTCCCGTCATCTCCCGGTGGAATGCGCCAGAGGATATGGTCGTCAACTTCGCGCCGTCATCCGAAGACAGGATCTTCACGATGGATGCCGAGTTTCTTCAAACCTTTTCAGTCGAGGGCGTCGACCCACCGCAAAGGGCGACCTTCGCGCGCGAAGGCAGGATAGGCTATATGTTCCCCGGCGATCCGGCCGGGCGGACGCAGGTCGTGTTCCGTCTGCAGACACAGCTCGTCGGCTCCCGCCGCGCCACCATCGGCATCGGCGAAGAGATCCGGACGCAATCGACCTTCATCTTTCCCTGAGGGCGACAACGTGGACGCGGTACTGCGCGGATTAGCGATCTATTTCACACTGCTGGTGATCATTCGCCTCTCGGGCAGACGGACGTTGGCGCAAATGACGCCATTCGATCTTGTGATCGTGCTGGTGATTTCAGAAACCACGCAGCAGGCGATGTTGGGGGACGATTTCTCCATCACGAACGCCGTCATCTTGATCCTCACGCTATTCACCACAGACATCGGTCTGTCCTATGTGAAGAGGTGGTGGCCCCCCGCAGCGCATATCGTCGATGGCGTGCCGACCGTACTCGTGGCGGACGGCGTTTACGACGAACGCGCGCTTAAGGGCTCCCGGCTGCAGAAAGAAGATGTCATGGAAGCGGCGCGAAACCAGGAAGGCATCGAGAGCGTAGCGGAAATCAAGTTTGCGATCCTTGAGGTGAGTGGCAACATCAGCATCATCAAGAAGCGAAATCCTGCTGACGATTGAACCGTCCTTGCGTTGGCCAACCCGATCTTCCGGATCACATCGTGCAAGCCTCGCCCGGCGCGAGGACACGGGAACTCTCGGCCTCTCCAATAGTTTAGCGGTGACCAACCCAGGAGATCCCGATGAAACGCTTTATCATTGCCTCACTTGCCCTCTCGCTCGCCGTTCCTGCCTTCGCGCAGTCGGCCGCCGAAAAGACCGGCGTCAATTCGTTGATGGGCGTTCCGCCGAAAACCGAGGATTTCGTCAAAGAAGCAGCAGCCAGCGACATGTTCGAAATCGCTTCCAGCAAACTGGCTGCCGAGCGTGGCGACGATGCGACGAAAGCCTTTGCCCAGCAGATGGTTGCCGACCATCAGAAGACCAGCGGTGAACTGAAGGCACTGATCTCCGGCGGCAAGGTCAAGGCCACCCTTCCCGACGCCATGACGTCGGCTCAGCAAAGCATGCTGGACAAGCTCAACGGCCTGCAGGGAGATGATTTCAACAAGCAATATCATTCGGACCAGGAAGAAGCTCATGAAGATGCCGTCGATCTTTTCAAGCGCTATGGCGATGAAGGGGACAATCCCGAGCTGAAGGCATGGGCGGCAAGCACACGCCCTGCTCTCGAACATCATCTTCAGATGGCCAAGGAACTTAACAAGTAAGCAGTGATAGAGCTTCGGTATCGTGGCGATGCCGAGGTTCCTCCAGGCGATCAAATTTCTGTCGGAGGCGATGATGAATGACGACGAGAGAAAAATCCGCGCCTACCGGATTTGGGAACGCGAAGGACGTCCGGCGGGCCAAGATCTCGCTCATTGGTATAGGGCCAGTGCCATCGCGGCTGATCCGGCTGCAGCTATGCCGACATATGTGCGCTATTACTCAGGTGTCGCCCCGGCCGGCTCGCTGATTGTCAAATTCTACCATTCGGGCAACGAGATCCGAGGTTATGTTCGCAAGGTTGCTGATAGCAATCAAGACGACGCGATATTTCCCGGTGAAGAGATGGAGCCTGAGGCGGCCTTCAAGATGGCAGCATCCCACAATGGCAACAGCCATAACCCCGTCTTCGTCGAATTGGCAGAAGGGGTGGAATGGGACCCGGCTTGGGGACGCCTCACATATCAATCGGCCTAAGGCGGATCGCGACTCGCCGCTTGGCGTCCAACGCAAACCATCGCTCCTGATGATGGCCTCCGCCACGCTCCGGCATGCACTTCAGAAGGACAGGTCGAGCGCCCTGCCCTCGAACAACCGGTCGCGCGAGCCTTCGAGATGTGTCTTCATCAGCCTTTGCGCGTCGTCGGCCCGCCCATCGGCGATCGCCTTGTAGATGGCGTTATGCTCTTCATAGACCTGCTCCAGCCCCTGACGCGGGCCGAGCAGAGAAAGGCCGTGGAGATGCATGCCGACGGCGATATGCGCCTTCAGCGCATCGATCGAGGCCGTATAATAGTGATTGTTGGCTGCTTCCGTCACCGCGCGGTGGAAGATGAAATCGGCGTCTGTGCGATGAAGCTGATGGCTGGTCGCCTCGCGCAGATCGGCAAGGGCGCTGGCGATCTTCTGGATCGCCTGCTCGTTGCGGCGCTTGGCGGCGAAATAGGCAGCGGCCGGCTCGATGGTCAGGCGGAATTCGTAGCAGCGCTGGATATCGGCAATGGTCTTGACAGGCGAATAGGCGAGCTGCGTCGTCGGCGATCCGTGGGCGCTGACAAAGGTGCCGGCGCCCTGCCTGGCATAGACCATGCCCTGGTCGCGCAGGCGGGCCAGTGCATCGCGGACGATCGGGCGGGAAACACCCAGCATCGAGGCAAGTTCATGTTCGCCGGGCAGGCGTGAATCCGGCGGATAGTTTCCGCCGCGGATACGCTCGAGCAACTGGTCGAAGACACGATCGACCAGTTTGACGGCCTTGCCGCGCTCCGGCTTGCCCGGCGGGCCGGCTTCCGCGTTCAAAGATTCGCCGTTCACTTCAACCACGTCATTCTCCCCGGCGGTATCTTATGCCGCCTGATTCCGAAGAACCAGCTTTAACAAACTATCCGGCCTACCGAAGCCCCCCGACTTGACGGCACACCGAAAAGACCGCCCGTCGGCGGCCGTGACATCGAACCAGGGAACGCCCGCCTCGATCTCGCCCTTCGGCATGAGCACCCTGACCCCAAGCGCCTGGAAAACCGCAAGCGCCGTATCGCCGCCGCCGACCATCAGCATATCGGGTCTCGTATCGTCGATCACCCTTTTGACGCCGGCCGCAAAATCACCGGCGACGAGCGCAGCATCGGCCGCCATCTCGCCGCTGCAGCGCAGCAGCACCGGCAGCGCCAGGCCTTCCCCGCATTCGATCTGCCCCATCGGCGCGTCCACCACCATTCGCAAGGCGCCGGAGGCTTCGAGCCGGTTCATCTGGGCTAAGGTGATCGGATCGCGTGAGCCGAAGGCAAACAGCGTGCGCGGGGTTGCCGTAAATTCCGTCGCCGGCCGCCGCCCGGTTTCGCCGAGCCGACGGGCGAATGCCGCGCCGAGGCCGCGCGCACCGACGCCAAGCGTCGTCAGCCAGACATGCCCCTCGACGATCTGATCGAGATCGGTATCGTCTTCGGCATCTGCAACGACAACATTATCCGCGCGGCCCGCAAACAGATCGGCAACCGGCAGCGGCCTGTCGACACCGCGGCCGACGACGCAACCGCGGTAGGTCAAGCGCTCCTGATCGGGAATGGCGGGCGCCACCAGGATATTCTTCAGGCCGAGCGCATCCGCCAGCGCCAGGCTTTCCGCCGTGACATTGCCCTTCAGCCGGGAGTCGATCTTCTTCATGACGACGGCAGGCTTCACATCACGCCACACCTTCGTCGCCGATCGCACCCTTTCGGCGGCTTCGCGCTCGCCAAGCGCCCGCGACGCTGTATTGACGACCACGACATCGCAGCCGGTGGCAACTGCATCCTGCGCCGCATCGACGTCGACGGCGACCGCGACCGAAAGGCCGGCCTCGACAAAGGGCGTGCCGGTATCGAGCGCGCCCGTCAGATCGTCGGCGATGATCGCGGCCTTCAGCGTCATGCGATCTCTTCCGTATTGACCGCGTGGCAGGCGACGAGATGGCCGGGCTTGGCTTCCTTCCAGACCGGGGTGACCTTGCTGCAGACATCCATGGCGATCGGGCAGCGCGTGTGGAAACGGCAGCCGGAGGGCGGGTTCAGCGGGCTCGGCACATCACCCTGCAGGATCTGGCGCTGGCGGGTGCGTTCATGCTCCGGATCGGTCTCCGGAACGGCCGACAATAACGCTCTCGTATAGGGATGCAGCGGATTGTCGAAGAGCTCCTCGCGGGTCGCAAGCTCGGCGAGGCGCCCGAGATACATCACACCGACGCGGGTGCTGATATGGCGCACCACCGCGAGGTCATGGGCGATGAAGAGGTAAGTCAGCCCGTATTTCTCCTGCAGATCGAGCAGCAGGTTGATGATCTGCGCCTGGATCGACACGTCGAGCGCCGAGATCGCCTCGTCGCAGACGATGAATTTCGGCTGGCAGGCAAGGGCGCGCGCGATGACGACGCGCTGGCGCTGGCCGCCTGAGAGTTCGTGCGGGTAGCGCTGGGCAAAACGGGTGGGCAGGCCGACATCGGTCAGCAGCGCCGCGACCTTGTCCTTCAGCTCGGCCTTGGTGCAAAGCTTGTGAAAGAGGATCGGCTCGCCGATCGCCTCGCCTACCGTCATACGCGGATTGAGCGTCGAATAGGGATCCTGGAAGACGATCTGCAGGTCGCGGCGGAAGGGCCGCATCTGCTTCTCGTCGAGTGTGGCGAGGTCCTGTCCCTTGTAGACGACCCTGCCGCTGGTCGCCTTGTAGAGATTGAGGATGGTGAAGCCGGTCGTCGATTTGCCGCAGCCGGATTCACCGACGAGGCTCAGCGTCTCGCCTTCCATGATGTCGAGATCGACATTGTCGAGGGCATAGACGGTCGCCGAGCGTTCGCCGAAAGCCCCGAGCTTGACGTGGAAATGCTTGACCAGGTTTTCGACCTTGAGCAGCGGTTGCGTAGCCATCACGCGGCCTCCTGCATTCTCTGGACGACGAAACAGGCGGCGCGGTGATTGCTGCTGCCGCTCAAGGGTTCGAGCCGCGGCACCCGTTCGTGACAGATCGCCTCGACGAGCGGGCAGCGCGGCGCAAAGGGGCAGCCCTTGGGGCGGCGGCCGGGCTCCGGCGGCGTGCCGCCGATCGAAGAGAGCCGGCTTGCCGGCGGATCGGACAGTTTCGGGATCGAGGAAAGCAGGCCGCGCGTATAGGGATGGCTCGGGCGGGCATAGAGTTCGTCGACCGGCGCGTCTTCGACGACGGTGCCGGCATAAAGCACGGCGACGCGGTCGACGAGGCCGGCGATCAGCGCCAGATCATGGGTGATCCAGACGACGGACATGCCGAGCTTGGCGCGCAGATCCTTCACCAGATCGACGATCTGGGCCTGGATGGTAACGTCGAGCGCCGTGGTCGGCTCGTCGGCGATCAGGAGCTTGGGATTGCAGGCAAGCCCAATGGCGATCATCACGCGCTGGCGCATGCCGCCGGAGAGCTCGTGCGGGAAGGCCTGCAGCCGCTCTTCGGGACCGGGAATGCCGACGAGGCGCAGAAGTTCGACGGCGCGGGCGCGGGCCTCCGCCTTTTTCATTTTTCGATGATAGATCAGCGGCTCGCAGATCTGGTCGCCGACGCGCATGACGGGATTGAGCGAGGTCATCGGATCCTGGAAGACGAAGCCGATATCGCCGCCGCGCACCTTGCGCAGCTCGCCATTCGACATCGTCTGCAGGTCGCGGCCGGCGAAGGTGGCCGTTCCCTTGGCGACCTTGATCTTGTTCGGCAAGAGCCGCATCAGGCTTAGCATGGTGAGGCTCTTGCCGCAGCCGGATTCGCCGACGACACCGAGCGTCTCGCCCTTGTCGACATGGAGGTCGATGCCGTCGACGACGACGGCCGGACCGTTGCGGCCGTCGATCTCGACGGTGAGGTTCCTGACATCGAGCAGACGTTCTCTGTTTTGCGTGTCCATCATTTGCTGCCCCGCGGATTGAGCGCGTCGTTGAGGCCATCGCCGAGGAAGCTGAAGGCAACCGAGGCAAGGCCGAGCACGGCCGCCGGAGCGGCGAGAAGATGCGGATAATGCTGCCAGACGCGAAGGCCGTCCGAGATCATGTTGCCCCAGCTCGGCGTCGGCGGATTGACCCCGACGCCGAGGAAGCTGAAGGCGCTTTCCAGCACCATCGCCGTGCCGAGACCCGCGCTGACCGATACGATCAGCGGCCCGAGCGCATTCGGCACGACATAGCGCTTGATGATGACCCAGTTCGACAGGCCGAGCGCCTGGGCCGCGGTGATATAGGGCCGGCTGCGGATCGACAGGACCTGGGCGCGCACGAGGCGCGCATAGGGCGGCCAGGAGATCAGCGCCATCGACCCGAAGACGAGGATGAAATCCACCCAGATCGTCTGGCGGTAGAAAGGATTGAGGGTTTCGAGGTAGCGCGCCTCCATCCAGCGGGTGATCGGCGATTTCAGCGAGGCGTTGATGACGACGACAAGCAGCAGGTTGGGAACCGACATCGTCACATCGGTCAGCCACATGATGGCGCGGTCGAAAGGATTGCCGAAGAAACCGGCGACGGCGCCAAGGGTGAGCCCGATCAGCACGGCGAAGAAGGTGACGATGACGGCAACGAGAAAGGCGGTCCGCGTGCCGAAGACGACGCGGCTGAAGACATCGCGGCCGAGGTCGTCGGTTCCGAAGAGATGGCTCATCGACGGCAGCGCGTTGCGGGCGTTAAGATCCTGGCTCAGATAGTCGTAGGGCGTGAGGTAAGGCCCGAAGATCGCCGTGAAGGCGAGAATCAGGACCACGACGAGGCCGAAGACGGCGAGCTTGTTGCGCTTCAGCCGATACCAGGCGTCGCGCCACAGGCTGACCGGTTGCTCCTCGATGGATTCAGGGGTGGAAAGAGGGATTGCGGACATGGTCAGCGGCTCCTTCTTGCATCATTGGCGCGGGGATCGAGCAACGGATAGAGCACATCGACCAAAAGGTTCGAGACCATTACCAGGAACGACCCGATCAGCGTGATCGCCAGAATGACGGGATAATCGGAATTGATCAGCGCCTGCACCGTCAGCCGGCCGAGGCCCGGCAGGCCGAAGACAAGCTCGACGAAGATCGCGCCGTTGACGATGGTGATCATGATGAGACCGAGCTGGGTCACGACGGGGGTCAGCACCGGCCGCAGGATATGGCGCAGCGCCACGACGATCTCCGGCACGCCCTTGGCGCGGGCGGTGCGGACGAAATCCTCCGACAGCACCTCGATGACGGCGGCTCGGGTCTGGCGCACGATCAGCGCGATCGGCTGGAAGGACAGCACCAGCAGCGGCAACAGGATGCGGACATCGAAGATGCCGCCCCAGCCATAGGGCACACTCGCACCCGGCAAGAGCACGATGAGGCCGACCATCAGCAAGGGACCGGCGACATAGGCCGGGATCGCCCAGAGAAAGAGCGCCGAACCCAGAATGGCATAGTCGAGGCGCGAATTCTGGTTCAGCGCCGCGATCATGCCGAGCGGGATCGCGACGACGGTCGTCAGGATGACGGCACAGAGGGCAAGCTGGAAGGAGACGGGGGCCGCGGCCGAGACCATTGCCCAGACGGCGCGGCCCGAGGTCAGCGAATTGCCGAACTGGCCGTGCAGCAGGTTCCAGATGTAAAGCCCGAATTGCTCGATGAAGGGCCTGTTGAGGCCTGCACTTTCACGGATGGCTTCGATGCGCTGCGGATTATAGGCGACATCGCCGGGAGCGCGCAGGAAGATCAGCTTGATCGGGTCGCCGGCGCCGTAAAAGGCCAGCGCGTAGACCGCCAGCATCACCACCAGTACGGACGGAATCCAGATGGCAAACCGGGTTAGCACGTAGCGCAGCAAGGCTACCTCCCACCTGTTGTACGATGCGTTCCCGCCCTTTGCTAAAGCCCGGCAGATCGCATCTCTTCTTCTCGAACTTGCGCGAAGGCCTTGCGGCCCTCGCGCGCTCATTGTCAGAAACGATAGTCCCAATCAGCCGATGGAAATGTTCCAGGGTTCGGCGATCTGCCAGTCGAGGTTCTTCTCCATGCCCTTAACCTCCTTGGTGGCCCAGCGCGACATCGCTTGAGAATACCATGGAATGAAGGCCCAATCCTCGCGGAACGCCTTCTGGGCCTCCTGGGCGAGAGTGACGCGCTGCGGATCGTCCGCGGCCTTGGTCGCCGCTTCGGCAAGGGCGCTGTCGACCTTGTCGTTCTTGTATCCGCCGAGCTTGTTCTGCGCGTTCGACGAGGTCGAGGCGATGCTGCCCGTGAGATAGGAAACGGCGTCGGGAACGCGGGTGCCGACGTCGTCGCGGAAAATCTGGACCGAGTTCTGGTCCGGACCGGCATAGGCGTCCTGCTGCGGCTTCATGTCGACGGCCGTGATGCCGAGATTCTGGCGCCACTGCTCGGCGATGAACTGGGCGGCGGCCTGGATGGCCGGCGCCGAGATGCCGACAAACAGGAGCTTCGGCAGGCGTTCGGGCCCGCCATAGCTCGATTCGGCAAGCAACTTCTTGGCGGCTGCCGGATCATAGGGAAAGGGCTCGAAGCCGGAATTGTCGGCGCCGGGAACCGAGTTAAGGATCTGGTCGGCCTTCTTGTGCGGCCCATCCGGATAGGACGCCTTGAACAACCCGTCGCGATCGACCGCCATGATCAGCGCCTGGCGGACCTTCGGATCGTCCATCGGCGCGCGGGAGATGTTGAACCAGAAGTGCTGGCTGGTCGGGATCAGCGGGCCGGCCGAGAATTCCGGGCCGAGATCCTGGATGATCGTCGAGGTGACGAGCTCGGTATGGGCGTTGAACTCACCGGATTTGATCAGCGATGTCGCGGTGACATTGTCCTCGATCGAGGTGATGTCGATGCGGGCAAGCTTCGGCTTCTGCCCGAAGAAGTTTTCGTTCGGCTCGAATGTGATCTTGCCGGCATCGATATCGATGCTCGTCAGCTTGAACGGGCCGGAAAAGACCGGCTTGTTCTCCGGCTTGTACCAGTCGATGATCTCCTCGCCGTCGCTGCCGCGCGACTGCGACGCCTTGGTGATCGGCGCGATGTGGTTTGCCAGGCGCATGAAGAAGATCGGGTCGGCGGCGGCGAGCGTCACCACCACCGTGCCGTCGTCGGGGGTCGCGACGCCCGTCAGCTCGTTGCCGGAGCCGGCAGCGATTTCGGCATAACCCTTGACCTTGCTCAGCACCTGGTCGGCGCGCTGGCTCTTGGTGTTCGGCATCGAAGCGACTTCCCACGATCCCTTGACGTCGGCCGCGGTGATCTTGCTGCCGTCGGAGAAGACAGCCTTGGGATCGATCTTGAAGGTCCACACCGTGTTGTCGGCCGATTCCCAGCTGGCGAAGACGTAAGGCTTGATATTACCCTGGCTGTCGAAATACATCGGCGCCGCCCACCAGATCGAATTCCAGCGGAACGTCCTGCCGCCGCCGCGCAGCGGCGACCAGTCCTGGTCGAAGGCCGGATGGGCGACCTTCAGGACCTGGCCTTCATCGGCCAGCACGATGCGGGCATTCATCCCGAACACGGTCAGGCCAACGCCGGCCGCCAGACCGAGCTTCAGCGCGTTGCGACGCGATAGATTGGTTTTCTCAGATTGATCAAAAGACATGGCATTCCCTCCCACGGTGAATTCGGCAGCGCTCTCCCTGCACCTGCCAGGCGCAGCACAATCCGTCCCATATCGTTCTCTTGTTATTGTAAATTTGTCAACAAAAAATCGCATTTTATGTTGCAGCAAAATTTAGGACGAAAAATATCACAGCAATAACAAATGGATAATTTTTACTTCCGGGATGAGAGCATTTTGTCTTCTTGACAAAAGTGTTGCGATGGAAAATTTTTTGCAATCCATCGCGACAGACGAACGACAATTGCCCGTGCAGCCGGAACAGACGGGACGCACCGAGGAGGGCGAAATGAGCCACAGGATTACAGGCGTTTTCAGCGCCGCCGCAACGCCGCTGACGGCAGACAATACGCCGGACCTTCCCCTTTTCATCGATCACTGCCGGCAGCTGCTGGCCGAGGGATGTCATGGCGTGGCCCTGCTCGGCACGACTGGCGAAGCCAATTCCTTCTCCGGCGCCGAGCGCCGCGCCATATTGGAAGCGGCTGTGAAGGCCGGCATTCCGGCCGACAGGCTTTTGCCTGGCACCGGCGTCGTCGCCATTCCGGAGACCGTCGAACTGACCCGGCACGCACTGTCGCTCGGCGTCACCAAGGTGGTGATGCTGCCGCCCTTCTATTACAAGGGCGTCTCCGACGACGGCCTCTTCGCCGCCTATTCACAGGTGCTGGAAAAGGTCGCCGACACGCGTCTGCGGGTCATCCTCTATCATATTCCGCAGGTCTCGGGCGTGCCGCTCTCCATTCCGCTGATCGGCCGGCTGATCGCGGCTTTCCCGGAAACTGTCGTCGGGATCAAGGAATCTGCCGGCGATTTCAATAACATGCAGGCCATCATCGCCGCCCATCCCGGTTTTTCGGTGCTGGCGGGCGCCGATCCGCTGCTGCTGCCGCTGATGAAGGCCGGCGGCGCCGGCTGCATTACGGCCACCTCCAATCTGGTGGCGGATTCGCTGCGCACCGTCTACGAGCATGTCCATGACGAGGCGCGCGCCGCCGATGTCGAGGCGGCGCAGGCGCGCATCAACGCCTATCGCACGCTGTCCAATTCCTACGTCCAGATCCCGACCATCAAGGCAATGGTGGGGTTAAAGACCGGCAATCCCGCCTGGAAGCGCACGCGCGCCCCGCTGACGCCGCTCGGCGAGACGGATTATGCCGCGCTCGCTGAAAGCTACGCCAAGCTGCCCTGAGGAGATCCGCCATGAGTTTCACCGGCCTGCCTTCGGAAGCCGTGCCCGCTTTGATGACCGGGATCGTTACCCCCCATCCCTCTGTCGCCGGCCGCGCCGATGCCTATCTGCCCTCCCCCTGCATCCAGAACCACGCGGCAAATCTCGCCTTTCTGCCTGATGGCACGCTGAGCTGCGTCTGGTTCGGCGGCACGATGGAAGGCATGGGTGATATTTCGATTTACATGTCGCGGTTGACGCCGGGCTCCGAACGCTGGTCCGAGCCGGAGAAGATGAGCGACGATCCGGAAAAATCCGAACAAAACCCGTTGATTTTCAATGCTCCGGACGGAAAGACCTGGCTGCTCTATACCTCGCAGACCTCGGGCAATCAGGACGGCTCCGTTGTCAAATGCCGCATATCGGACGATGGCGGTCGAAGCTTCGGCCCGGTCCGCATCCTCTGCGACAGCCCCGGCACTTTCGTTCGCCAGCAGATCGTCGTCAACGGCGGGGGCGACTGGCTGCTGCCGGTCTTCCGCTGCGTCGGTCTTAACGGCCAGCGCTGGAGCGGCGATGCGGATACGGCAGCGGTGCTGATCTCGCGCGACGGCGGCGCGAGCTGGCAGATGCGCGATATTGCAGACAGCATCGGCGCCGTGCACATGAATATCCTGCCGCTCGGCGGCGGCGATATGATCGCCTTCTATCGCAATCGCTTCGCCGAAAACATTCTTTCCAGTCGATCGTCCGATGGCGGCGAAACCTGGAGCGTACCCGAGCCGACCGAACTGCCGAACAACAACTCCTCGATCCAGGCCACTGTCCTGAATGATGGAGCAATCGCAATGGTTTACAACCATGCGAACGCAAGCACATCGGATGCGCGCCGCCAATCTCTTTACGACGAAATCGAGGGTGCCGAAGCAGGAGAAACCGCCACTGTCGCCGATATCGGCCGCAAGGCAATCTGGGGTGTTCCGCGGGCGCCGCTCAGCCTCGCGATCTCGGGGGATGGGGCCAAGAGTTTTGCGTATCGCGTCGATCTCGATACCGGCGACGGCTTCTGCCTTAGCAACAATTCCAAGGATTCGCTGAACCGTGAATTCTCCTATCCCTCGATCATCCAGGGCGGCGACGGCACGCTCCACATCGCCTACACCTATTACCGGCGCGCCATCAAATATGTGCGCCTCGCCCCGCAATCGCTGCCGTAAGCGACGCGGCAGCCGGAAAATTGTAAACCTGCATCCAATCGCGCGCGAAAAGATGCTGGGCCGCAGGCTCAGCACCAGCCAAGCGGCAGGAAATTGACAAGACGCGCAGACCGGGGAATGATCGCCGGTCCTTCATGGCCGGCAAGCATTTCCATCGGCATCAATCAATTAACATGCTGATTTATGTATATTATTGCAGGCGCAAGATAGCTCGAAGCGTAACGGACCACATATCGGACGATAAAAATTTCCGCACCGTGGAATGCCGGCTTGACATTGATCTTACAACTTTACAATAAATGGAGCGACACTATCGCCGCAAGATCTCGCAGGAGGACTGGTTCATGGCCAGCTTGGATTCGCCAATCACGATCGTTCGGCCGCATCTGATCGAATTCGGCATCGGCACGGCGGCAAAGCTCGGCAAATGGGCTGCCGAGAAAGACTATCGGCGCACGCTTGTCATCTCCGATGCCTTCAACGCCTCGCGCATCGACCTGCTGGAATTGAAGGGCGAGGTGACGGTCTTTGCCGAAGTGACGCCCGAGCCGGATACGGCAAACCTCGAAAAGGTGCTCTCGGCGGCAAACGGCGCCGACGCCGAGCTGATCGTCGGCTTCGGCGGCGGCAGCGCCATGGACCTGGCAAAACTTGCCGCCGTTCTTGCCGGCTCCGCACAGACCTTGCATGACGTCGTCGGCCCGAACAAGGTGCATGGGCCGCGCAAGGTCGCACTCGCCCAGGTACCGACGACCTCGGGCACCGGCAGCGAGGCCGGCATCCGCGCACTCGTCACCGACCCCAGGACGATGGCCAAGCTTGCGGTGGAAAGCCTGCACATGCTGGCCGATATCGCCGTCATCGACCCGGGCCTGACCTTCACCGTGCCGGCGCGCACGACGGCCGCCACCGGCGTCGACGCGATGGCGCATTGCGTCGAGGCCTTCACCAACCGCAAGGCCCATCCGATGGTCGACATCTATGCGATCGAGGGAACGCGGCTGGTCGGTAAATATCTCGCCCGCGCCGTCAAGGACGGCAACGACGCCGAAGCGCGCGCCGGCTTGTCGCTCGCCTCGCTTTACGGCGGCTTCTGCCTCGGTCCGGTCAACACCGCCGGCGGCCATGCGCTTGCCTACCCCCTCGGCACGCGCTGGCATGTCGCGCATGGTGCGGCGAATGCGCTGATCTTCCCGCATGTGCTTGCCTTCAACACGCCGTCTGCGCCTGAGAAGACGAAAGCGGTGATGGAGGCGCTTGGGCGTCAGGCCTCGGAAAACTCAGCATCCGTCTTCGATGCGGCCTATGCTTTCTGCGCCGAACTCGGCATCGAGATGAAACTCTCCGCCCTCGGCGTGCCGGAAAGCGATCTCGACGCCATGGCTGACGACGCCTTTGCCATCCGCCGTCTGCTCGACAACAATCCGCGCGACCTGACGCGCGCCGACATTCGCTCGATCTACGCAGCCGCGTTCTAGAAGGGATTTTGATGATGGACAGGAATGCGAAAGTCGCCGTGACGCTCGGTGATCCCGCTGGCGTCGGCCCCGAAGTGATCGTCAAGGCCCTGGCGGCCCTTCCCAAAGAAGAGCGCCGCGACTTCGTCATCGTCGGCAATGTCGAAGCGCTGGAGCGCGCCGACCGCGCCACCGGCGCCGGCCTGCGGTTCGGCCCCGCCGATGCCGCCGGCGACGACAGGATCGCCGTCGATGAAGTTCCGCTCGGCGCGGCCCTGCCCGAGATCGGCAAGGTCAGCCCGGTCGCGGGCGACGCGTCGGTGCGCTATATCACCCGCGCCGTCGATCTCGCCATGTCCGGCGAAGCCGATGTCATCGTCACCGCGCCGATCAACAAGGAGGCGATGAACCTTGCCGGCCATCACCATGACGGCCATACCGGGCTCCTCGCCCATCTCACCGGCTCGAAGAGCTCCTTCATGCTGCTTGCCTCCGAGCGGCTGAACACCATCCATGTCTCCACCCATATCTCGCTGAAAGGGGCGATCGAGCGCGCGAGGACGGAGCGGGTTCTCGCCACCATCGAAGCCGGCCACCGGCATTTCCTGCGGCTCGGCAAGAAAGCGCGCATCGCTGTTGCCGGCCTCAATCCGCATTGCGGCGAAAACGGCCTGTTCGGCACCGAGGACACGGAATTCCTGGCACCCGCCGTCGAGCAGGCGCAGGCAAAGGGCATCGATGTTGTCGGGCCGATCTCGGCCGACACGGTCTTCGCCCGCGCCTATAATGGCGCCTTCGATCTCGTCATCGCCCAGTATCACGACCAGGGTCACATCCCGATCAAGCTCGTCGCCTTCGAGACGGCGGTCAACGTCTCGCTCGGTCTGCCGATCGACCGCGTCTCGGTCGATCACGGCACCGCCTTCGACATTGCCGGCACGGGCAAGGCCAACCACGTCAACATGCTCTCGGCCATCGCCTATGCCCGGCTGATGGCGCGCTCGCCGCGGCGGGATGTTATCGAGCCCGGCGTGTCCGTCTAGCCATCGTTTTGTCTAGGAGACGAGCGGTCACATAGGCGAAACAGACGACTGCGCCGAGAAGCACGAAGAAGGCGAGAGGGCCACTCACCCCGATCGAGCCGGCAACCGGCTTGAAAACGCCGATCACACCGCGGTGCAGGATGTAGACGGGGTAGGAGATATACCCGATCCATGTCGCCAACGCCTCCAATTTTGCCGGCATCTCCAAAAACAGGCCAAGCATCACGATGAGCGGCGCCAGGGCCATCGCGAACATCAAATCGTAATAAGGCCGCAGCACGGAAGGGACCGGCGCTGCGATGCAGATCATCAGAAGCAGGCATGGCACTAAGGCGGTCCATCCCTTCCTCCAGGCGGGCATGCCGCCGAACAGACGGCTGATCA
Source organism: Rhizobium sp. N122 (assembly GCF_002211295.1). Classification (NCBI taxonomy): domain Bacteria; kingdom Pseudomonadati; phylum Pseudomonadota; class Alphaproteobacteria; order Hyphomicrobiales; family Rhizobiaceae; genus Rhizobium; species Rhizobium sp. N122. The sequence continues at coordinate 56,167 of NZ_LOKU01000019.1, forward strand.
CCACCCCTGCGGTAAATGAAAACATCACCCTCGGAAGTCCACCGATGGCGGAAGGCCACTCCCAGCCGATGTTCAACATGCCGTACTTCAAACCGACAAAAACCAAAAATGCAGCCGAGAGCAAGGCAACGAGGCAAAGGGCGCGGATGGAGAGCCGGAAAAGCCATACTGCGAAGAATATGTTGATCAACAGCTCCCAGAACATCGACCACGCTGGACCATTGATTGGAAACATCCCCTGCATCGGGCTTGCTTGAAGGAAATACATCGGGCTAGGCAGAAAAGCCCCGTTGGCAAGTGTCGACACCATGAGGTCAATGACACTTTGTCCTCTCAGCCCCCAGCTTGTCAGCAGTATGATTTGAGCGAGACCGACTAAAATTCCGATCAGATAGAGCGGATAAAGACGTTTGATTCGAGCCGCCATGAACGACTGGAATGGCAGACCGCGCGAAAGCCGTTTTCCGTAAATCTCCGCGATAATAAACCCGCTGAGAACGAAGAAAAAGTCGACGGCCACATAAGCGGAGGGGGCATATCTCTCTTGGAAATGTGTAGCCACAACGCAGATGGCGGCAAAGCCGCGCATTGCATCGAGAGAATAGTAACGGCTGCGGTCGGTAATCGAGACTCCCACATCGTCAATCGCCGGTGGTGCATAAGCGCGGTCGAGACTGGTCATCTTGTCGATTATCCTATCACACTTCATATCTGACGGCTCGAACCGCAGCGCAGGTCGCTGCGGTTCGAGCCCGCATATCACGATTGATGGGCGACAGGGTCGACAATCGCGTCCCTATTGGTTTTGCGCTGGCGCACCTGCTTTATGCTGCCGATCAAGACATTCAAACGCGCCCTGCAGAGAACAAATATGAGGCAGCAGTAGGCCGTCCCACCTGAAGCGATTTCCACGGCCAAACGTGGATAAGGCGACCAATGCATCAGCGCTTCATGCAAGATCAAAACGACAGCAACCATTCCTGCGCAAGCCAGGCTTGGCCGAAGGAATTGCATCAGATAGGCCCCGACGCTGAGTTCAATATGCCGCGAAACCTTCCAGCTGGTGATCGGCCAAAACAACAGAACTTCGATCATAATGGCGAAAACAATCGTTGTGACGCCGTAGGGATAAAGAACTGCGATCGTCGCGAGCGTGAGGAGATTTCGTGCCAGCTGGTAGTAAAACCACCAATCCATCTCCCCCTGGCTCTTGATCAAGGATGCCTGCACGTAGCCGATCCCAGCCATCAATCCGATGACGCAATAGAACCGAACCGGCCAAACGGCCTCGATCCAATGCGCGCCGAAAATCGTGGTGATCGCATCGCCGGCAACTGCGGCAAGACCGATGAACACCGGGTAGGAAACCAGAGAGCAGCCAAAGGTTGCCATCAGGAATGCTTCTCGAACTTTTTTCGGATCGCTTCGCAAAGAGGAAAGCAACACGTGCGTGACGGATGTTAATCCCCCCGCGATGACGTTGTTGATCATATCAAACAAGCGCTTCGAAAAATTATAGATACCGAGTGCCGATGGGCTCAGGAGCACGCCGATGATCAAATTGTCCAAGCTCATGGTCTGCAAAAACCGAGTGCCGGAAGCAAAAAAGCCATAGTGAAGAAGGTCGTTCAGGCTTGCTCTCTTCACGTGAAGGCCGGGCGCCCACCCTGCCCCCCAGAAGGCGGCGCCGCATGATGCCGCTGTGGCCGCGATCTGTGCAATCGCAAGCGCCCACAAACCGAAGCCGGCGAGAACCAAAACAAGGCAAATGCAACCAGAAGTGATCGTGGCTATGACGGTCCGAACGGCCACCAGATGGAATGACATCTTTCTGTTGACGATCGCATTCGGAACGATGGCCGTGAAATCGAAGAAGACCTTCAGCCCGATGATGTAAATGAGGGACGTGACTTCCTTATGCCCGACATATGCCGCGATCGGCGATGCGGCGATACACAAAACTCCGTAGATCAAAAATGAAAAAGCAAGGGAAAGCAGGAATATGGTATCGAGATGACTACGCCTTATTTCGGCTCGCTGTATGATTGCTTCACCAAATGCGGTCGGTCCAAAACTGCCTGCAAACGACACGATACTGAATGCCAGGGCGACAAGACCGAAATCCTGAGGTTGGAGAACGCGAGACGTCACCACGAAAACTGCGAAGGTGAGAACTGTCGGAATAAGCGTACTCATCGCCGACCAGAAGGCACCCGTTACCGCTGCGGCGGATCGGTTTTTACTGACATGGCTGAATAGAATATCATCGTCTCGTGCAACCGACAAAACTGAACTCCTATGGGGAATCAAACTATAGAGGGATGAGGGACGAGATCTGGGGCGGGAAGACCGGGACGCAGATCTATCGGTCTACTCGACTTGTACCAAGTGCCGTTCATCTCATAGGGAAGGCGGGACATGGCCGCCAAAATCTCACCGGCATTTGTCGCTTTCTCCACCAGGAGAGAGTCGCCAGTCCAGCTGCTGACGAAGTCGTGCAGCCTGCTTCCGTCTCTCGCAACCGCGACATGCGGCTTATTGAGCAAAAGACAAAGAGTATGACCATGCAGGCGGTTGGTGATAATCCGTTCCGCGCCGGACAGCATCTTCACGCCATAATCGACATACCGAGCGGCGACATCCTCGTGATGTTGGGCCGCCATTTCGGAGCGGCTGAAGCCGCGCCGCATTGCGGCCTTGACGACACTCGCCTTGCGCAAGCGCGACAAACCATCCGGACCGTTGATCCAATTGGTCAGGGGTCCGTCAACGATCGCTCGGGCTTCAGCTATATCGACGTCGTCCTCTCCAAAAGGCTGCATGACGTATAGTGCCCTGAGAGGATCGGCTTCGAACGGTTTCAGCAGGTCGATACAGAATGCCGTGTCCGGCCCAGTCTCGACGTCGCAATCGAAGTTCGCTTTTGCCAGCTCGAAACTCCGCTCATCGCGCGTCATGAAGAAAAAATTGCGATGTCTGCCAATCGTCCGCTTCGCGTATTCCAAAAGTGCCTCATTGGCGAAATCGATAGATTGAGACATCTGAACGATGGTTCGATCCGGATATTTGCAGGCCAACCGATAGCGAATGTCATCTCTGCCGATCCGGGCATCTCCAAAGTCGGCCCAGCCGCAAATAAATATTGGAGCGTCGCCGGGTGTGGATTTTATATCATTAATACTTTGGATAGAGCCACCGGTAAGTACCGGCAGGCGCCCTGTTACCTCCTGCAATACTTTTGCCAATCCCAACCAACTTGCGTGGTGGCCGGGATCCTTATTGGATGGAAAATCCATTATAATGTAAGGCTGTCCTTTACTAACAAATTTCCTTACCGATTTAATCAACTTTTCCTGCAGTCGCCGTATTACAACTTCGCCGAGATGATACATATATTCTACTTGCATTTTCAAAATTGGATCAGCAATTACATGCCCAAGTTTAGGAGTCAATTGGACTACCGTGCGTCATAGCTACGCACCAAATTTGCCTTACTTTTTAAGGTAAACGGGAACGAGGTTCGGGCCTTGCGCGCTCTGGGCGAGATGCGCGAAACGTGGGCCTATCACATGCCGAACAACCGGCGGTCCCAATAGACGGGTTGGTGGAGGCTGACCGCGATCGATCGGAATTCCGGGTGGGCCGGGTTGATCAGCACGTTGCGGTCGATCCGGGCAACGACGCTTGGCACCAGCAGGATGGCGCTGCGCCTTTCCTGGCACCATTTTTCACCGAAAGCCTTGCTGACGCCGGCCGGCATGCTGTCCCAGCCCGGCAGCGCCGGCTCTGAGAAGACCTCGTAGCTGAGCCCGCGCGGCATTGATATCGTAACGTAATGCTGGTTGGGCGGCAGCCTGCCGCTGCCATGGACGAGTTTTTCGAGCAGCGCCGTCGAATAGTGCTCGCTCGTATAGATGATCGGGCTGCCCGACGTGTTCCACCTTCCCGGCGCGATGGTCGAGCCGGTGGCGTCGAAGATCGGGTAGGTTCCGTTGGGATCTCCGATACGGATGGATGTCAGCGTACGGTCGAGACGCTGCGCGCTCACGCAGCGCTGCCGTATTTCAGGCCTGCGAGAATATCGAGCACGAGCTCGCCGCCGATCTCGCTCTGGATGACGACGTCGATCGGCCGCCTGTCCTCCAGCATCGCATGCGGGCGAAACAGGAAATCGCGCGCCTCGGCCTCGGTCTGCCAAAGATCGAGCGCCAGGCCCCAGACCCGCGCGAGACGGGCGAGCCTTATGCCCTCATCGGAGGAGAGCCGATGCTTGGACTTGCGCCGCTCATAGGTGGCCTTGGGAACGAGCCGATATTTGAACTGGGTGTCATCAGGGGCCAGAAGCAGCGCCATGCGGTCAAGCGCCTTGACCGGCAATCCCGCCTCGATGCTGGAGAGCAGGCCGAAGGCCGAACGTGACGCCGGTTCCCTGGCAGGCAATCCGAGAACGTCGGCAACGACAGCAAATCCCGTCATGACAATGGCTCCCCTTCACTTGAGGTTATATCTAGTCTCAAGTGGACCGACGATCAAGGGCGTCATTTGCTGGCGATCGTGAAAAGCGGCCGTCCACAAGATCGGCGGCACGCTCGATCGTCTTTCTTCTAGGAACGCCAAACGCGGCGCAGCGCCAAATATCAGCGGCTGCGTGATCGTCATGCCGAGAGCCCGGCTGGTGGTTCGACACCTATGGCATCGATCGTTTGCGGCAAACCCCGGCCATGAACGAGCTTGCGATCCACCCAGTCTTTTTCTCGGAGAGCGTCTTTTTGGAAATTCGTTTCTCCTCATTCTAATTAGTCCACTTAATTTATAGAAATAGCTTAATTGGAGAGTGGTCATGAGCATCGAAAAATCCGGAAGCCGTCTGGGAAGACGAGACCTGTTGAAACTGTCCGCAGTGGCCGGGGTCGCCGTCGCCGGCGCTTCGCTCGTCGGGCAGAAGACGGTTTTGGCGGCCGGGGAGGAACCGTCGCTGAAAGGCAAGCGCATCGCCATCAGCGCCACCGGCACTGATCACTTCTTCGACCTGCAGGCCTATAATGCCCAGATCGAAGAGGTGAAGCGCCTCGGCGGCGAGCCGATCGCCGTCGATGCCGGGCGCAATGACGGCAAGCTGGTGTCGCAGCTCCAGACGCTGATCGCCCAGAAGCCGGATGCGATCGTGCAAATCCTCGGCACGCTGAGCGTCATCGACCCCTGGCTGAAGAAGGCGCGCGATGCCGGCATCCCGGTGCTGACCGTCGACGTCGGCTCGACCAATTCGATCAACAACACCACCTCCGACAACTGGGGCATCGGCAAGGACCTGGCGCTGCAGCTCGTCTCTGATATCGGCGGCGAAGGCAATATTGTCGTCTTCAACGGCTTCTACGGCGTGACCCCTTGCGCGATCCGCTACGACCAGTTGGTCAATGTCGTCAAATACTTCCCCAAGGTGAAAATCCTTGAGCCGGAACTGCGCGACGTGATCCCGAACACCGTGCAGGACGCCTTCACGCAGATCACCGCAATCCTCAACAAATATCCAGAAAAGGGTTCGATCAAGGCAATCTGGTCGGCCTGGGATATTCCCCAGCTTGGCGCGACCCAGGCTTTGGCGGCTGCGGGACGGACGGAGATCCGCACCTATGGCGTCGACGGCAGCCCCGAGGTGCTGCAACTCGTCGCCGATCCGAATTCGCCGGCCGGCGCCGATGTCGCCCAGCAGCCGGCCGAAATCGGCCGCACCGCCATCCGCAACGTCGCCAAGCTGCTCGCCGGTCAGACCCTGCCGCGCGAGACCTATGTTCCGGCACTGCTCGCCAACAAGACCAATGTCGGCGAGGTCACCAAGCAGCTCGGCATCGGCTGACGAGGCTCACGGGCGATCCGGCCATATCCGGATCGCCCGGCATCGACTCGCCCGGAGAGATCAATATGACGGCCATTTCATTGAGCCGGCCGGTGACGGCACCAGACGACATCATCCGCCTCGAAGGCATCGTCAAGCATTTCGGCGGTGCGCAGGCGCTGGCCGGTGCGTCGCTGATCGTCAGGCGCGGCACCATCCACGGTCTCGTCGGCCAGAACGGCGCCGGCAAGTCGACGCTGATCAAACTGCTGGCCGGCCTTCACCAGCCGGATGACGGCCGGATCGAAATCGAAGGACAAACATTCGACAGGCTGACGCCGCATCTTGCCGAAGAGCTCGGCATCCATTTCATTCACCAGGACCGGCTGCTGGTGCCGACATTTACCGTCGGCGAAACCCTCTTCCTCGGCCGGGAACCGCGCATATCGCGCACACCCTTCCTCGACCGGCGTCTGATGCAACGACGCGCATCCGATATTCTCAACGACTATTTCGGTCTCCGTCTGCCGAACGCCGCCCTGATCGGCGAATTGTCGACGGCAGAAAAGCAGATCGTCCAGATCACCCGCGCCCTCCTCAATCAGCCCAAGGTGCTCGTCTTTGATGAGCCGACGGCCGCATTGGTGGCCCGCGAGGCCGATATCCTCTTCCGGCTGATCCGCCGCCTGCGCGATGAAGGCGTCACCATCATCTATATCTCGCATTATCTGAACGAAATCGAGAAACTCTGCGACCACGTCACCGTGCTGCGCAATGGACTTGATGTCTCCGCCTTGCCGATCGGGGACACGTCGGCCGCAGCGATTGCCCGGCTGATGGTCGAGCGCGAAATCAAGGAAATGTTTCCGAAGCCACAGATCACATCAGGCGAGGAGATCCTCAAGGTCGAGCAGCTGTCGGCGCCGGGAAAATACAGCGACATCAGCTTCACACTTCGCCGCGGCGAAGTGCTCGGCCTCACCGGCCTGCTCGGCTCCGGCGCAAAGGAGCTGGTTCGCACTCTCTTCGGGCTGGAGACACCGGCTTCCGGCCACATCGAAATCAACGGCAAGCCTGCCCGTATTGCCAGCCCGACGCAGGCGGCCGGCCGCGAGGTGGCGCTGGTGCCGGAAGATCGCCGCCGTCACGGCGTCGCGCTCGACCTCAGCGTCGCGGAAAATATCAGTCTTTCAAGCCTTGGCCGTTTCACCCGTTTCGGCTTTCTCGATCGCCGACGCGAACAGACCGAGGTCGATGCGCTGATCACGCGACTGCAGGTGAAGACCAATGGGCGGAATGCCCTGCTGCGCACGCTTTCGGGCGGCAACCAGCAGAAGATCGCCATCGCCAAATGGCTGAGCCGCCGCTCCGAGGTCTATCTTCTCGATGAGCCGACTGTTGGAGTCGATATCGGCTCCAAGGTCGAGATCTACACGCTGATCGGCGAACTCGCGGCGCGCGGCGCCGGCGTCATCGTGCTGTCTTCGGATCTGCCCGAACTCGTCGGCATCACCGATCGCATCCTCGTGCTCTTCCGCGGGCGCGTGGCGCACGAATTTAAATCGTCGGAGACCAGCGCGGATGCCGTGCTGGCGCAATCGACCGGATCATCCGAGGGTGTGCGCCATGTCGGCTGAAGTGGAATTCGCGCCCTCCGGCTTTGCCGCTGCTGAGCCGCCGGCCCGGCCGGCCGGCAATATTGCGGCTGCGGCTTTGCGCTTCGGATCGCTGATCGCTTTTGCCGCCATCCTGCTGATCTTCTCGCTGACCGCGCCCTATTTCCTCAGCATCGGCAATATCGGCAACGTGCTTGGGCAATCGGCCATCTCGGGTGTGCTTGCCATCGGACTGACCGTCGTGCTGATTGCCGGCGGCTCCAATGTCGTCACCGGCGGCATCGATCTGTCGCTGGCGGCCAATATGGGCCTCAGCGCCGCCGTTTATGCCAGCCTGACGCAACTCGGCTATGGCGATGCGACAGCGATCACGGCATCGCTCCTCACTGGCGCGCTGATCGGCACGGTCAATGCGATTGCCGTGGTCTACGCCGGCATCGTGCCGCTGCTCGCCACCCTTGCCGTCATGAATATCGTCGCCGGCCTGGAGCTGGTGCTGACCGGGAATACCGTCCTGCCGGCTTCGACACCGTTCCTATCGGCGCTTTCGGCTTCGGATCCTTTCGGCATACCGGTTCTTGCCTATCTGCTTCTCGGCTTTACGGCGATCACAGCCGCAATCGTCCAGCACACGCCGCTCGGCCTGCGTCTCTATGCCGTCGGGGAGTTTCCGGAGGCGGCGCGCGCCGCCGGCCTGCCGCTTCGCCGACTACTATCAGGCGCCTTCGTCGCCAGCGGGCTCTCCGGCGGCATCGCCGGTACCCTGTCCGTTTCCTATCTCAGCGGCAGCACGACCGGTTCGGGCGAGATGCTGCTGCCTGTCGTCGTCACGGCTCTGCTCGGCTCGGTCTTTTCGCGCCGGCTGGTTCCGACAGTCACCGGCACGCTGCTCTCGGCTTTGCTGGTCGGCTTCCTCACCAACGGTTTCCAGCTGCTGAACATATCGAGCACGCTGGTCAGCGGCGTCCAGGGAGTGCTCATTCTCATCGTCGTTTCCGCGACCACGCTGCTGCGCCGGCAGGAGGCCTGACCATGTCGCTCCAGACATCCACACCCGCCATCTCAGGCTTGCCGGTTCTCATTGCCCGCGGCCTGCTGCGCTATGGGCTGATCCTCGCGCTGATTGCGGTATTTGCCGCTTTTTCCATGGCAACGCCGACCTTTCTGACGCTTGCGAACCTGCAGAGCATCCTGGTCAATAATTTCACGCTGCTTGCCATCGTCTCCATTGCCATGACATTTGCCGTCGCGTCGGGCGGCATCGATCTTTCGGTGGGAACGGCGATGGATTTTGCCAGTTTCGCCTTCGTCTCGCTCGTGCTTACCGGGCAGCCGGTGGCGATCGCAGCACTCGCGGGACTGGCGGCCGGCGCATTCGTCGGCGCCTTCAACGCGTTTTTGATCTCTGGGATCGGCGTGTCGCCATTCCTTGCCACGCTCGGCACATTGTTCATCGGCCGCAGCGTCCAGCAGTTGCTGACCAATGGCGGCAATCCGGTCTATCTGCCGCCGAACGGCGTGCCCGAAGCCTTTCGTTTCCTCGGCCACGGCGCGATCGCCGGCTTTCCGGTGCCGCTTGCCATTGCCATTGTCGTCATCGCGGCCGCCGCGGTCGTTTTTGCCCGCACCCGTTTCGGCCGCGTCATCCTGTCGATCGGCATCCAGCCGGGCGTCGTGCGTTATTCCGGCATCGCAGCGCCGGCCCATGTCGCGGTGACCTTCATCCTGGTCGGCTTGATCGCGGCAATCGCCGGCCTGATCCTGACCGCCACCGTCACCACCTATATTCCGTCCTCGGGCAATGCCTTCCTGCTGAACGCCATCGGTGCGACCTTCATCGGCACGACGCTCAGCCCGCTCGGGCGGCCGAATGTCGGCGGCACCGTTCTCGGCGCGCTGCTGCTCGGTATCGTCGCCAACGGGCTGCTGCTGACCGATCTGAACTTCTATTGGCAGCAGGTCGGCACCGGAACGCTGATCTTCGCCGTACTCGCCGTGAGCTTCATCAACCGAAAGACCGCAGGGGGCGCATGAGAGACGCGCCGTCGCGGTCGTATTCTCGAAAGCCGTCCTATCCCGCCGAGGCGTCCGAAATCATCCGCGAGACGGCATTCTTCCAGCCGATGATCTTGGCCTGCCGCTCGCTCTCCTCCATCGAGGGGTTGAAACGGCGGTCGCAGGCCCAGGCCTGCGCAAAGTCCCGCCTGCCGGGCCAGATGCCGGCTTTCGAGCCGGCAAGCCAGGCAGCCCCGAGCGCCGTCGTCTCACGGATCGCGGAGCGGTCGACCGCGGCCCCCGTCATGTCGGCCAGGCACTGCATCGTCCAATCAGAAGCCGCCATGCCGCCATCGACGCGCAGCACGGTTTCCAGCTGGTTGACGCCCCAGTCCTTCTTCATCGCCACCAGCAGGTCGAGCGTCTGATAGGCCACGGATTCGAGCACGGCGCGGGCAAATTCCGCCGGTCCGCTGTTTCGCGTCAAGCCGAAGATCGCGCCGCGTGCGGCCGGATCCCAGTAGGGTGCGCCGAGGCCGGTGAAGGCGGGGACGATATAGACCTGCTGCCCGGGATCGGCTTTGGCCGCAAGCACGCCCGCCTCCGATGCCTGATCGATAATGCCGAGGCCGTCGCGCAGCCATTGCACGGCGGCGCCGGCGATGAAGATCGAGCCTTCGAGCGCATAGGTCGTCTCGCCGTCAAGCCGGTAGGCGATCGTCGTCAGCATGCGATTGGAGGAGGAAACGCGGTCCCTGCCAGTGTTCAGCAGGGCAAAACAGCCGGTGCCGTAAGTGGATTTCATCATGCCGGGCTCGAAGCAGGCATTGCCCACGGCCGCCGCCTGCTGGTCGCCGGCAACGCCGAGAATCGGAAGCTCCGCACCAAACAGCGCCTTGTCGACGTGGCCGAAATCATCGGCGCATTCCCGGACCTCTGGAAGCATCACGGCCGGAATGCCGAGAATGCCGAGAAGCTCCTCGTCCCAAACACCGTCATCGATATTATAAAGCAGTGTTCGCGACGCATTGGTCGCATCGGTGGCGTGCACACGGCCGCCCGTCAGATTGAAGATCAGCCAGCTGTCGATCGTGCCGAAGCAGACGTCGCCCATCTCCGCCCTCTCCCGCAGGCCGTCGACATTGTCGAGCAGCCAGCGCAGCTTGGTTCCGGAAAAATAGGGGTCGAGCAGCAGGCCGGTCTTAGCGGAAAACAGCTTCTCGTATCCATCGGCCTTCAGGCTATCGCACATTTCGGCCGTCCGCCTGTCCTGCCAGACGATCGCGCGGTGAAGCGGTTTGCCGGAGTTGCGGTCCCAGACGACCGCCGTCTCGCGCTGGTTGGTAATGCCGATCGCGGTGATGTCGGCGGCATCGCGACCGGCATCGGCGATCGCCTTGCGCACCGTCTCTACGACGGACTGCCAGATTTCGGCCGCGTCGTGCTCGACCCATCCGGGCTGCGGATAATATTGGGTGATTTCCGCCTGCGCCGAGCCGGCCATCTTCAAGTCGCCATCGAAGATGATCGCGCGCGACGACGTTGTGCCCTGGTCAATTGAAAGAATATAGCCGCTCATATCCGTCTCCGGCTCGCACGAAACCGCTCCGCCCGGCAAGGAGGGCGGATGCGGAGATTTCATGAGAGAAAGATTGTGGGTGCCACCGGCTTGCTGCCGGTGGCAGGAAGTGAATGGCCGGAAGCCTCGTTGCCTCCGGCCGAGGTCCGCCTTACTTCGACTGCCAGCTCTTGACGAGTTCGTCGTAGTTGACGGTGACCGGCTTTTCCTTCTCGTTCTCGATCTTCAGCTGCGGCGCAAGGTTGCCCTTCTTCACCGCATCCGCGTTCCAATAAGCGAGATCATGCTCTTCGGCGAGCTTCGGGCCGATATCGCCCTGGACGCCGGATTTCTCGATACGGCCCATGACTTTCTCCTGCTCGCCGCAAAGAGAATCCATGGCTTCCTGCGGTGTCTTCGCACCGGAAGACGCATCGCCGATTGCCTGCCACCAAAGCTGAGCCAGCTTCGGATAGTCGGGAACGTTGGTGCCGGTTGGCGACCACTGAACACGCGCAGGCGAACGATAGAACTCGATCAGACCGCCGAGCTTCGGAGCACGCTCCGTAAAGCTCTTATCGCGAATGGTGGATTCGCGAATGAAGGTGAGACCGAGTTGGCTCTTCTTCACGTCAATCGTCTTCGAGGTCACGAACTGTGCATAGAGCCAGGCAGCCTTCGCACGGTCCGTCGGGGTCGATTTCATCAGCGTCCAGGAGCCGACGTCCTGATAGCCGAGCTTCATGCCGTCTTTCCAGTAAACGCCATGCGGGCTCGGTGCCATGCGCCATTTCGGCGTACCGTCTTCGTTCATGACAGGCAGGCCAGGCTTGACCATGTCTGCGGTAAAGGCCGTGTACCAGAAGATCTGCTGCGCGACGTTACCCTGTGCCGGAACCGGACCGGATTCCGAGAAGGTCATGCCCTGAGCTTCCGGCGGTGCGTAGGCCTTCAACCAATCGAGATACTTCTGGATCGAGTAGACGGACGCCGGGCCGTTGGTATCACCGCCGCGCGCGACGCATGAGCCGACGGGACGCGACTTTTCGTCGACCTTGATACCCCATTCGTCGACCGGAAGGCCGTTCGGCAGGCCCTTGTCGCCGTTGCCGGCCATCGAAAGCCAGGCGTCGGTGAAGCGCCAGCCGAGCGACGGGTCCTTCTTGCCGTAGTCCATGTGGCCGAAGACCTTCTTGCCGTTCTCGTCACGGCCGGTAAAGAATTCGGCAATGTCCTCATAGGCCGACCAGTTGACCGGAACGCCGAGGTCGTAGCCGTACTTCGCCTTGAAGTCGGCCTTGTTCTTCTCGTCGTTGAACCAGTCGTAGCGGAACCAATAGAGGTTGGCGAACTGCTGGTCGGGAAGCTGGTAGAGCTTCTTGTCAGGCGCGGTCGTGAACTTGGTGCCGATGAAGTCGTCGATATCGAGGCCGGGGTTGGTAACGTCCTTGCCTTCGCCGGCCATCCAGTCGGTCAGGTTGCGCACCTGCTGATAGCGCCAATGCGTACCGATCAAGTCGGAGTCGTTGACCCAGCCGTCATAAAGATTCTGACCGGTCTGCATCTGAGTCTGGATCTTCTCGACAACGTCACCCTCTTGAATGACGTCGTGCGTGACCTTGATCCCGGTGATCGCAGTAAAGGCCGGAGCCAGAACCTGGGACTCATACTGGTGAGTGGTCAAGGTTTCCGAAACGACCTTGATCTCCATGCCGGCGAAGGGCTTCGCAGCATCGACGAACCACTGCATTTCCTTTTCCTGGTCGGCGCGAGAGAGCGTCGACATGTCGCCGACCTCTTTATCCAGAAAAGTCTTTGCCTCGTCCATGCCGGCATAGGCCGACCCGGTCATGGCCAGCAGTACCGCTGCTGTCGTTGTCAATAAATGCCTTCGCATAATATCCTCCCAGGGTTTGCGATTGCAGTCTTCACGTCTCAGGCGACCAGAAAAATCCCCGGCCGTCTGCATCAGTTTGCCTCACACGTAACGGAATACGCCGATGGCGTAGACCACGGAGAGAGCGAGAGCCCACCAGAGGCTTGATCCCGCGAGACCAAGCCAGGCAAGATGGATAAAGGCGCTGCCAAGCAGCGAAAGGAAAAGCCGGTCACCGCGCGTCGTCTCGAAGCGCAGGATTCCGATCCGCGGATTGCCGCCCGGCACGGCATACTCCCACACCCCCATGCCGATCAGCAGCAATACGATGACGATGAAGAAAGCGGCCGTCGGCCAAGTCCAAGCCATCCACGAAAAATCGGGAAACGAAAAGCTCATCAAACCCTCCCCAGGGCGAAGCCCTTGGCGATGTAATTGCGCACAAACCAGATCACCAGCGCCCCTGGGATCAAGGTCAGAACACCCGCGGCGGCGAGCAGGCCCCAATCCATGCCGGATGCAGAGACGGTGCGGGTCATGGTGGCGGCGATCGGCTTCGCGTCGGTCGTCGTCAGCGTGCGTGCAATCAGCAATTCGACCCAAGAGAACATGAAGCAGAAGAAGCAGGCGACGCCGATGCCGCTCGCAATCAGCGGCGTGAAGATCTTCAGGAAGAACCGCGGGAACGAATAGCCATCGATATAGGCCGTCTCGTCGATTTCCTTCGGCACGCCGGACATGAAGCCTTCAAGGATCCAGACCGCCAGCGGTACGTTGAAGAGGCAATGCGCCAAGGCCACGGCGATGTGCGTATCGATCAGTCCAAAGGCCGAATAGAGCTGGAAGAACGGCAGGGCAAAGACGGCAGGCGGCGCCATCCGGTTCGTCAGCAGCCAGAAGAACAGATGCTTGTCGCCGAGGAACCGGTAGCGCGAGAAGGCATAGGCCGCCGGCAGCGCGACCGCCACCGAGATCACCATGTTCATGACGACATAAGTGATCGAATTGATATAGCCGGAATACCACGCCTTCTCCGTGAAGATCGTCACGTAATTGGCGATCGTCGGGTTATGAGGATAAAGCGTGAGAGAATTGACGATTTCCGCATTGGTCTTGAAGCTCATGTTGACGAGCCAATAGATCGGCAGCAGCAGCACGATGATATAGATCGTCGGAACCAGCCACCACCAGCGCGATTCCTCGCCGCGCCGGCGCATCAGACGGCTGACTTCATCGGAGGAGAGACCGCTCGCGACACTGGTAACGCCCGGGATGTTTCGGCTCGTTGTCGTTTCGTTGGAGGCGCTCATTTCAATTCTCCGCGTCGTGGCTTGTCATGACGGTGTAGAACACCCACGAAAGCAGCAGGATGATCAGGAAATAGATCAGCGACATGGCAGCGGCCGGACCGAGGTCAAACTGTCCGAGGGCGGTCTTGACCAGATCGATCGACAGGAAAGTGGTCGAGTTGCCCGGACCGCCACCCGTGACGACAAACGGCTCGGTGTAGATCATGAAACTATCCATGAAACGCAGCAGCACGGCGATCAGAAGAACGCGCTTCATCTTCGGCAGCTGGATATAGCGGAACACTGCCCAACGCGACGCACCGTCGATCTTGGCGGCCTGATAGAAAGCATCGGGAATGGAAACGAGGCCGGCATAGCAGAGCAAGACGACGAGGCTCGTCCAGTGCCAGACATCCATGATGATGATCGTCACCCAGGCGTCGAGCGGATCCTGCACATAGTTGTAATCGATGCCGATGGCATTGACGTAATAGCCGAACAAACCGATGTCGTTGCGGCCGAACACCTGCCAGATCGTGCCGACCACGTTCCACGGGACCAACAGCGGAAGCGCCATCAGAACCAGGCATACCGGCACGCCGATACCTGATTTCGGCATGTTGAGCGCAATGAAGATGCCGAGCGGAATCTCAAGCGCGAGAATGATCAACGAAAAAATCAGGTTTCGCTGCAGGGCGGCCCAGAATCGGTCGGAATGCAGGATTTCGGTAAACCAGTCCGTTCCGTTCCAGAAGAACTGGTTGTTTCCGAAAGTGTCCTGAACGGAATAGTTCACAACCGTCATCAAGGGAATGACAGCCGAGAAAGCCACCAGCACGAGGACCGGCAGGACCAGAAACCAGGCTTTGTTGTTCCAGGTTTTTTCCATGATCAAGCCTCCGGTCCGGCGCGCCAAGAGTCGGCATAAATACTGATACCCGATGGATCGAAGGTCACCCGGGGATCAGCCGGAATTTCCTCGTCCTCAGGAACGACGATCGCGATCGGCTGGCCGGCAAACTGCGCGCGGACGATCTTCTGCCGGCCGATATCTTCCACCTTGCTGACCGTCACAGGCATGCCCTCGCGGCCGACCCGGATAAATTCGGGCCGGATTCCAAGTTCTACCTTGGCCGCTGTCGACGTCTTTGGCGCATAGTTGAGCGTCAGCGCATGCTCGCCGACCCGAACCGTGCTGCCCTCTACCTTGGCCGGCATGAAGTTCATGCCCGGCGAACCGATGAAATAGCCGACGAAGGTATGGCTCGGACGCTCGAAAAGTTCGGCCGGCGTACCGATCTGCACGATCTCGCCGTCATACATCACCACGACTTTGTCGGCGAAGGTCAGCGCCTCCGTCTGGTCGTGCGTGACATAGACCATGGTAAAACCGAACTGCTTATGCAGCCGCTTCAGCTGCGATCGCAGCACCCATTTCATATGCGGGTCGATAACGGTGAGAGGCTCGTCAAAGAGGATCGCGTTCACATCCGAGCGTACGAGGCCGCGGCCAAGCGAGATCTTCTGCTTTTGGTCCGCCGTCAAGCCGCGCGCGCGCCGCTTGGCCCAGCCGGCAAGATCGATCATCTCGAGGATTTCGCGGACGCGCCGGTCGACATCCGCCTCGGCCACGCCGCGGTTGCGCAGGGGAAAGGCGAGGTTGTCGTAGACCGTCATCGTGTCGTAGATGACCGGGAACTGGAAGACCTGCGCAATATTTCGCTGCTGCGTCGGCAGGTTCGTCACGTCGTGACCGTCGAAGAGAATCCGCCCTTCGGACGGCTGAATAAGGCCGGAAATGATATTGAGCAGCGAGGTCTTGCCGCAGCCCGAAGGGCCGAGCAGCGCATAGGCGCCGCCATCGTTCCATTCGTGATGCACTTCCTTGAGAGCGTAGTCCTTTTCGCTCTTCGGGTTCGGCCCATAGGCATGGCGAATATGATCGAGGGTGATACGTGCCATGATCTTCTCCTAGCCCACTTGCCTGGCGGTGGTGATCGCCCGGCCGTCCGCGCCGAACGCCATCAGGTGGCGCGTGTCGATGAAAACGGAGATATCCGTGTCCGGCTCGATGTTGTGGATGCCGTGCGCAAGCATCACCCAGCGCGTGTCGGCAAATTGCAGATGAACAAAACTTTCCGACCCGGTGATCTCCGAA
This sequence comes from Rhizobium sp. N122, assembly GCF_002211295.1. Lineage (NCBI taxonomy): Bacteria > Pseudomonadati > Pseudomonadota > Alphaproteobacteria > Hyphomicrobiales > Rhizobiaceae > Rhizobium > Rhizobium sp. N122. Next base: position 72,492 of record NZ_LOKU01000019.1, read on the forward strand.
ATCTGTGTTCTTGCCGTCATCCGCGCCGAACCGGCTGTCTGGGCGGTCGGTGCAAGATGATGCGGGTGAAACGCGATCGTTGCCGGCCCGTCCGGCACGTTCTGAAGATGCGGCGGCACGGCAAAAATCAGCGCACCGTCGCGCAGGAAATTGCCGTCCGATTTGACCAGATCGACAAAATTCAGCGGCGGATCGGCAAAGGTTTTCGCCGTCGTCAGATCGAGCGGATTGCGGTAGACCTCGACCGTCGGGCCGAACTGGGTGATCCGGCCCTCGCTGAGCGCCGCCGTATTGCCGCCCAGCAGCAGGGCTTCGGAGGGTTCGGTCGTCGCATAGACGAAGATCGCGCCGGATTGCGCGAAGACGCGCGGCAATTCCTGTCGCAGTTCCTCACGCAGCTTGTAGTCGAGGTTGGCAAGCGGCTCGTCCATCAAAACAAGGCTTGCATTCTTCACGAGTGCGCGGGCGAGCGCCGTGCGCTGCTGCTGGCCGCCGGAGAGGTTGAGCGGCGTGCGATCGAGATAAGGCCCGAGTTTCAAAAGTTCGGCAGCCTTGCGCACCTCCAGATCGATGACCTTGGCGTCCTTGCCGGCAATCCGCAGCGGCGAGGCGATATTCTCGTAGACCGTCAATGCCGGATAATTGATGAACTGCTGGTAGACCATGGCAATGTTGCGCTTCTGGACAGGCATACCTGTCACGTCAGCGCCATCAAAATGGATCGTACCGGTTGTCGGCCGATCAAGGCCGGCCATCAGACGCATCAACGAGGTTTTGCCCGACAATGTCGGCCCAAGCAGAACGTTTAGCGTTCCTCTTTCAAAAACAAGATCGGTCGGGTGGATGTGATAGTCTCCTCCCACCATCTTTGCGGCTTTCCGCAGTTCCAGCATTCCCGTTCCCGTGCCTCCACGCAGCGGGGACCACACGCCGCCTTATCCGGCCATCGCCGGCATGGCAGCCATGTACTCCTCCAGTGACTGGGCCTGCTCCTTCGAAAGGCGCAGACCATCCTTTGTTCTCCTCCACAGCACGTCTTCGGCGTGCCGGGCCCATTCATGTTCGACGAGATAGGCGACCTCGGCTTCGTAGAGATCGCCGCCGAACAGCCGTCCGAGGTCTTCGATGCCGCGGGCTTGGCCGAGCAGCGCCTTGGCCCTGGTGCCGTAGCGGCGCACCAGCCGGCGGGCATGCCGATCGGCGAGGAACGGATAGAGCCGCTTCAGATCGGCGACCTGCCCCTCGTAACCCCGGACCGGGAAGTCGCCGCCGGGCAGATGGCTTTTGGCCGTCCACGGGGCGCCCTTGATGCCGATCGCGGCTCCGATCTTCTCCAGCGCATGTTCGGAAAGCCGGCGATAGGTGGTGAGCTTGCCGCCGAAGACGTTGAGCAGCGGCGCGGCATTGCCTTCGCCCTCCAGCTTCAGCACGTAGTCGCGCGTCGCCTCCTGCGCCTTCGAAGCGCCGTCATCATAAAGCGGCCGGACCGCCGAATAGGTCCAGACGATATCCTCCGGCCCGACCGGCTCCTTGAAATATTCCGACGCCGCATTGCACAGATAGACGGTCTCCTCCTCGGAGATCCTGACATCCTTGGGATCGGCGGTGTAATCCCGGTCGGTGGTGCCGATCAGGGTGAAGTCGCCCTCATAGGGAATGGCGAAGATGATGCGATTATCGGGATTCTGAAAGAAATAGGCACGCGGATCGTCGAACTTCTTCTTCACGATAATATGGCTGCCCTGGACGAGGCGGACATGGCGAGCCTCGTTCTGGCCGAAGGCGGAGCGGATGACATGATCGACCCAGGGACCGGCCGCATTGACCAGCATGCGGGCCTGATGGCTGTCATTGCGGCCGGTGACCGTATCGGTGGTCTCGATGTGCCACAGACCATTTTCGCGCCTTGCCGACACCACTTTGGTGCGCGGCATGATGGTCGCCCCCTTGTCGGCGGCGTCGCGGGCGTTCAGCACCACCATGCGGGCATCGTCGACCCAGCCGTCGGAATATTCGAAAGCCTTTGAGAATAGCGCCTTCAGCGGCTTGCCGGCCGGATCGCGGCGCATGTCGAGCACTGAGGTCGCCGGCAGCAGCTTGCGGCCGCCGAGATGGTCGTAAAGGAAGAGGCCGAGCCGGATCAGCCAAGCCGGACGGATGCCGCCCTTGTGATAAGGCAGCACGAAGCGCATCGGCCAGATGATATGCGGCGCCATCGCCCAGAGGATCTCGCGCTCCATCAGCGATTCGCGCACCAGGCGGAACTCGTAATGCTCGAGATAGCGCAGGCCGCCATGAATGAGCTTGGTGGCGCCCGACGAGGTGCCCGAAGCGAAGTCGTTCATCTCCGCCAGCGCCACGGAATAGCCGCGCCCGACGGCATCGCGCGCAATGCCGCAGCCGTTGATGCCGCCGCCAATGACGAATATGTCGTAAATCTCCCGGCCCAATATCCCCTCCGAGCCCACTGCGGATTTCGCATCGCACAAAACTTGCGCGATTGCGAAAGTGAAGGCAGTTAAAACGAAAGAGATACGAATGTCAAACGAATGTTTGCGCGGACTGGCGGGCCTAACCCGATCTTCCGTTCGTTTCGATCAGCTTCACATTGTTTTCGAGGCAGAGATTGCGGATCGACGGCACCGGACAGTGGTCGGTGATGAAGGTATGAACCTGGGAAAGCTGGCCGATCCGGACCGGCGCGGTGCGTTCGAACTTGGTGGAATCGGCAACGAGAATGACATGCCGGGCATTGGCGATGATCGCCTGGGCGACCTTGACCTCGCGAAAATCATAGTCGAGAAGCGCGCCGTCCATGTCGATCGCCGACGCGCCGATCACCGCGTAATCGACCTTGAACTGACGGATGAAATCGACGGCCGCTTCGCCGACGATCCCGCCGTCAGAGCCGCGCACGACGCCACCGGCGATCACCACCTCGATTGCCGGCAGCAAGCGTAACCTATTGGCAACGTTGATATTGTTAGTGATCACCATCAACTCGTGATGGTTGGCGAGCGCCTCGCCAACCGCCTCGGTCGTCGTGCCGATGTTAATGAAGAGCGAGGCTCCGCTGGGGATCAGCTCGACCGCGGCCATGCCGATCGCCTGTTTCTCGGAAGCGGCGATCTGGCGGCGCGCCTCGTATTTGACGTTCTCGGTGCCGCTCGGGAATGTGGCGCCGCCATGGATGCGCGTCAGCACCTGCGCATCGCAGAGATCGTTCAGATCCTTGCGGATCGTCTGCGGCGTCACCGAAAAGCGGGAGGCGAGCTCTTCGACCAGAACCCTGCCGCTCGATTTCGCAATCGCCACGATTTCAGTCTGTCGGTCGGTCAAGAACATCGGCGGGCCTTTCGATCTGCTTTCGTTTTAAAGAAAGCGAACGCTTGCGCAATGGCTATCTGTAACTGGTATCGCTTCGTTCGTTTTCACTGACCACCGGAAATTCTGGTCGTGCGAGGCTCCGACTTCTCGACCGCCAGCAAAATTCAACCCTGTCAGGGTGCAAAACGCCTTCGGGATCGCGAGGATATGAAGAGGCGAGGCGAAGGACGCCGCTGTCGTGCGGCGTCCACCCCTTACGCAGCTTTTGAAATACGAATGCCGCGGGCGGACTCGACTACGACCCGCAGCCGGTCCGGCTCTTTCACTCCTTGACGATAGAGCTGCACGAGAATGGCGGCGATGCGCTCGCCCTCCTCGGACGTCGGCTCCACTCCCGCTTCTGAAGCGACGATGTCGAAGACGCTTTGGCAGATACGCAGGTCGGCAGCGCCGAAGTAATCTGGCTTATCGGAATCGAATGCTTTCATCGTTTTCCGCAGGCGACGCTGCAAGCGTCGCCTGCGCCTCTACGATCGACGCTTACGCGACCTGCTTCTCACCTTCGATCTGCAGCGGCACCTGTGTCGGCGCGCCATCGCCAATGGCGATCTTGCGTGGCTTCATCGCCTCCGGAATCTCGCGCTTGAGCGCGATGTGCAGCAGACCGTTCTTCAGCGAAGCGTTTTCCACGCTCACATGATCCGCAAGCTCGAAGCGGCGCTCGAAGCCCCGCGTGGCGATACCGCGGTGCAAGTATTCCGCTTTGGCGTCATCGGCTTTACCGCCCTTGACGACAAGCACGTTGCGTTCCTGCGTAATGTCGAGATCGCCATCCTCGAAGCCGGCGACCGCCATGACAATGCGGTACTCGTTGTCACCGACCTTCAGAATGTCGTAGGGCGGCCAGGCCTCGACGGCCTGTAGGCGCTGCGGATTGTTGAGCAGCGAAAAAACACGATCGAAGCCAATGCTGGACCGATAGAGCGGTGCAAAGTCAAACTCGGTTCTCATGACCAAAACCTCCTAGAAGCGAGATGGAAGGAACGCGGCGGAAACCTGCGTCCCCGGCTTTCGGCCCCCTTCTGGGCTGCCGACGGCTTCGATTTGGTTTTCAATATTTTTGGTTTCAAGATCGCCTTCAAAAAATTTTTCGAGTTGGTGTGTTGGACCCAACAAGCACCTCTTAAAGGCTGAAAACGGAGCAACGATCTTCACAGCAACGTCAGTAGTTTCACCACCGATGAACGTTTTGGCAGACACGAAAATCGCGGTTAGAGTGGCGCTGGAGCGAGGCAGTCGCCCAACTGCGCATGGCGCGGAGCCGGCAATGCCGTGGCCGTTGACGGGGCTTCGCCCCGACCCCATCTATGTGCGGATGGCCAAAGACAAGAAGAATGACGCTTCTGCCCTCGTGGAAAGGTGGGCGCTACGGCCCGCGGCCACCCTGGGGTCTTCAGTGCGCGCCAAGGGAATCCTCTTGGAAATCCGTGCGCGCCTCCCGTCGTCTGTCCGAAAATCGCTCGACATCAGCGGGAGGGTATTAACGTTGTCGATGCCTGGAAGCTCGGAGAGCGAGTTCCGTCGTGCCTCGGCAGTCATCGCGAAGTCGCTCAATGGCATCGAAAACCTGCCGGTGATCCCGCGCGAAATCGAGGACATCCTCGCGATCTCAACGACCGAGAGGCGTCGCTGGCTGGAGGACGGTCGTTTACCCAGCGCCGGGACGCGGACGGTCAAACTTCGCGGCCGCGCCAGGCAGATCACCTTCCACGTCTTCGAAGCGCGGATGGTTGAGGAACTGCTCGACCGGGGCGCTGCCGAAGAGTGGCGTGAAGAGGACGCCACGGCTGCCGCGGAGAACAGGCGGAGGGCGGCCTACAGGGCGAAGCTGACGCGTTCACTAAAGAAGGACGGCAAGGCGACTGCGGCGTCGCGAGACGTCACCGAAGACGTGGAGGCTGACCTGCGGGGTTGGGAGGAGTTTGGACGGGACGGGCTGCTCCGCTAGGTCTGGTATCACAGGGCGACGCAGTGGCTCGAACTGCCCTGGAGCGCGGTGGCGAGGCCGATGCCCTGTCCCAAACGAAAAAAGGCCGGGGCGAAACCGCACCGACCTTCCTCATCCCGCTATCTCCTGGTGCCAGTACATCCGTGGTCAAAAGTAAGAAGCGGGTGCGACAGCGCGAGCGGCAGAAATTCTGCGCTCCTCAGCAATGCCGACCAGCAGTATATAAGTGGACAAGGTCTTCCTTTCAAGGCGCCGCTCTCTCCCCGCTCCTTCGCCCGGAACTATTCCGACGGATCGACATTCCCCTTGTCGAGAGTGAGCCGTGTCAACCGGACGCGACAGGGATGGTGAACCCAGCGATTTTTCCGGTTTCTCGCTGGGGCCAACGAAATGGCAGACGAGCACCCCCACCTGTCCGGCTCGCTCACCCGTGGAGTTCGAAATGATGGCGCAGGGCTCGACGATCGATAGCCAGTCATGTTGCCGCGCCTGGTTCGACGCTCTCGATCCTGTGTTGCCCGCCGAAATGATCGGCCTTTGGCGTGGTGTCGGAATCCCGTCTGGGCATCCGCTTGATGGCGTGCTGGAAAACCTTCAATGGTTTGGCAAGCGCTTTCATGCCGATCTCAGTGCAGACGCGCTGCTCTTCCAGTGGAAGCCCGGTCGCCTTGTTCCGTTAGACCCTGCCCTGATCCCGATCAGAATGACGATCCTGTTTGCCCCATTTGGCCGAACGTTCGTCGCTCGCAACTGGCTCTCCTACATGCAGAAGGTTTTCCGCGCACGCGGAACGACGGCGTCCTTCAAACTTCGGATGATCGATGGCGGAGAAACAGCCGCCATGGTCTATGATCGCCGGCCGATCGTCGACTATTTCCGCTGGATTAAAGACGATGAACTCGCCGGGATGATGGTCGTCGAGGGCGATGAGCGACGATACTTTTTCCGGCTACAAAGGGTCGACGTGCCAACGCGGAATGGATCTTCTTGAAGAAGAAGCACCCCTTCCTCGAGACACCAGGCGGCCGTTACATCGTCGTGCGCGGCCGGCTGTGGCGGAAGGCGAACCCTGACCTTCCGAGGCGTGACGCAGCGCCTGGTGTCTGCGCTTGTGTCGGCTTCCCGGGCGGGAAGATCTGGTGGGCAGACCTGATCACCTTTTCAGGCGAATTTGCCTCTATCGCTTCCGCATCACATTGACGACGAGCACACCGAGGATCGCCATGACGCCGCCGACTGCGCCAAGTGCCGTCGGCGTCTCACCCAGCCACAGGAAACCGATCAGCGTGGCGACCGGCGGGACGCCATAGAGAAAGTTGGAAGCGCGGGCTGCCGTCAGCCGCTTCAGCGCGATCGCCCAGGTGAGGTAGCCGATCGCCGTCGGGAAGATGACCAGATAGGCAACGCCCCAGTTCACTTCCGCCGGGGCGGCGGCCAGCGCCTGGATTGTCGCCGGCACAGCCGGAAGCAGCGGCACGGAACCGATCAGCAGGATCCAGGCGGTGACGGCAAGCGCCGGCATCCGGCCGAGCAACGGCTTCTGCAGCACGCTGGCGATCGCCGAGCAAAGGGCTGCGCCGAGGATGAGAATGGCATTCGGATCGAGTTTGAAGCCGCCGTCGGAGGCAACCGCAATCAGCGCTACGCCGCTGAAGGACACCACTGTGCCCGCCCAGCCCCAGCGGCCGAAGCGCTCGCCGAGCGCGAAGGTGGCGATGAGGGCGGTAAAGACCGGCATGGTGTTGATGATGAAGCTCGCCGGCCCTGCCGCAACGGTCTGCTCACCGGTGTTCAAGAGAACCGCGTAAGCGGCAATGAAAAGCACCGCGGCGACGGAGAGGCGGACGACATCGCGTTTTTCCGGCAACGGCCGGTAGCTCACGAGGTAGACCAGTGCGATGGCGCCGGCTGCCACATAACGCGCTGTCGCCAGCTCGATCGGCGTCAGCGGCCCGAGGCAGATGCGGATCACCACGAAGGAGGATGCCCAGAAGAGGATAGTGACGACGATCGCCGCAAAGGCCACCATATCGAACCTGCCCTGCTCCTTGGCCGAAACCGGTGCGCTTGCCGCCATGCTCATTGTCGCCTCCATTTGTGCTTTGCCTAAGGATTAAGCCGACGATGCGTGCTTGAAAAGCATCGCAATCGATGATCAAATGTGCCTATGGTTCACAGCTCACCGGTGCTGCCACCGCTCGATACCCTCGAAACCTTTGCCCGCGCCGCCCGGCTCGGATCGTTTTCCGCCGCGGCCGAGGAAAGCGGCATTACCCATGGCGCGGTGTCGCGGCAAGTCTCGCGCCTCGAGCGCTGGATGGGGGTGCGCCTGTTTGCCCGCGAAGCCAGAGGCGTGCGCCTGACGCCGGAGGGCATGCGGTTTTTCGCGCGGGCGGAGGAAGCGCTTGCGCTGCTCGGCAATAGCGGCGAGCGCTGGCTGCCTCGCCGCAACAAGGCGGTGGTGCGCCTGTCGGTGACGCCCTCCGTCGCCTCCTTATGGCTGTTTCAGCGTCTGGCGAAGCTTGAAGGAAACGAGCTGCATGTCGAGCTGACGCTCGAACACCGGCTGGCGGATTTCGGCGAAGGCACCGATCTTGCCATCCGCTGCGGCAAGGGACCGTGGGCCGGCGTACGCGCCCTGCCGCTCTGGCAGGAGAAATCTTTTCCGATCGCCGCCCCGGCGCTCGCAGACCGGCTCGGCGAGCGCTCCGACGCTCTTTCGCTGCTCGACCTGCCGATCCTGCACGATTCCAATATCGAAGGCTGGCGCCGCTGGCTTGCCCGCGAGGGCGTCGACTATACGCCGCGCGGCCACGATCGCCGCTTCGAGGATTACAATCTGGTGATCGATGCCTGTGCCCAAGGGCTCGGCATCGCGCTCGCCCGGCCGCCGCTATCGGACGCGGCGCTCGCCGCCGGGCGCGTCGTCGCCGTCTCGGATCGGACACTCGATTATCATGTGGCCTTTCATCTGATCCGACCGGACGATGCGCTCAGAAGTCCTGCCATCGAATTTGCCGGCCGCTTCCTGCGCGAGGCCGGCCATGACGAGGCGACGATCGCCGCCTTTATCGCACCCGGCCGGGCAAAAACGTAAGCGGAAGATGCCCGTCGGCGCTTCGGCCATCGCCCTTCGTTACTCTGCCGGAAACTGCAGGCGCATTTCTTTGGCCAGTTCGAAACCAGCGGCCCGGTAGACCCGCTCACCGGCGTCCGAAGCGTGGATGACGGCGGTCGTGCAGCCGCTGCTCTTCCCGGATGACCTCCGGAAACGGCGATGGATGCAGCTGGCAGGATGCGGAACCGGCGATTTCACCGTCGACGACGGCAAGGAACGAGGTCAGACGCCGCTCCGCGCGCCCGGTTCTGATGAAAGACAGATCCACGCCGCCGCATCGAGCCTGATGTTCCGACAACGTGCCGTAGCTGTCCCAGATCTTCAGATAATGCCCCACCAGGATATCGTCCTCGCCGGGCGTTGCCATTCGAATATCCATCTGTCGTGACCGGCCGGGGCATGTTGCGGCGTGAAACGCCCTTCGAATCGGTGGCGCCCCTGCCGCGTCGCGGCAGGGGCGCCAAAGGCATATCAATTGTCGGCTGTCAGCGTCATCGATGCACTACCGGCCGCGACGTTCAGGCCAAGCTGGCCGGTCAGGCTGACTGTCTGCAGATGGATCGAGCCGGAGGTGCCGCCAACCAGGAGATTGGCGCCGACACCGGCGCCGAGCGTCGCCTCGGCGGTGGCGCCGACATAGAGGCCGGCGAGCGATCCGCGGTGATAACCGGCCGTCGGCGCGAACACGGCCCAGATCAGGCGGCTGCGCGTGGTGAAGCCAAGGTCGATGCCGAGTTTTCTCACTTCGCCGGTATAACGATCCGAAAGCTCATTGCCGACGGTCGACTGGAAGATGCAATCGGCCTCCTTGGAGGAACCGAGCACATAACCCGTACCGCCGCCGATATCGCAGGTGAGATAACCGATCTTGACGCCATTGCGCAGGTCCGGCTCTTCATATGTCCTGGTGACCGGGTCGGCGGCGTTGACCGCCCCAGCGCCGACCAGCGTCAAAGATACCGCGGCGAACGCCGTCGCAAGAATTTTCTTCATAAGTCTCTCCTTCTCAAATCGTGACGGGAGCATACCCGGCTACTCGCCACCAGATTCGGCAAGATAACGGACGGAACCGTAAAACGATCCGACCCGGCACCTTTTTCGCATCGCATGTCAAAGCGCATGGGAGGCGCAAGTGACAAACAAGTTTACGGTTCAGCCCCCAATGGGACATTTCGAAGGCACTAATTCGCGCCATCCGGTTATTTCAAGATGTTGTCAGGAATGGTTGCCGAAAAAGCACGATCTGATCGACGTCACCTCTGTGCCGGCGGCATTCATGCGGAGGGGCATGCGGATGTCGTCAATGCCGACCGCAACCGGACGAACCGTGCGCGGTGAGACGTCAAACACGGCAACAAAGAAAAACCCGGCGATGTGTTCGCCGGGCTTTTATACTTGACCTGTCCGCGCTATACTCTTCGCATAAAGCGCATGACGAGCGACACCACGAACAGCACCAGGAAAATGAAGAACAGAACCTGGGCAATGGAAGCTGAAGCTCCTGCTATACCGCCAAATCCGAGGACGCCGGCTATCAAGGCCACAACGAGAAACACCAGAGCGTAATAAAGCATCGCAATCTCCTTTTACGTTGCTGCTCACATAACGGAGGCGCCCGCCATTTGGTTCCCTGTCCCTCTCAAAGCCGGCGGAAACGACGTCACATCGGCCTTGTTCAGCCGAAATGAAAGGCGCCGCTGAACGTCCGGTCGCCTTCATTCGGCTCGGGAGGTTCGGCGGCATCGAGATAGGCCTTGAGCGGCCCGGTCAGGACGAACCAGATGCTTGCCCCCAGCATGAAACAAGCTCCCGCCGGATCGTCGATTCGGGCAATGAAGGGAAGGCAGGCGGAGGAAAATAGGACGATGATCCGCACCGACCACTCCGCCTCACGTTTGGCGATGGCACGCGCTCTCAGCGACTTGTATTCCCGGGCGCCATAACCGCCTCCCGGCGCCTTCACCGCCGAAAGCAGTTTTCGCGCGGACGGCAGCGCCAGCATGATCAGGGCCGCAACACCGAGCGCGAAAGGTTTGCCGGCCAGGACCTGCCCACTCGCGATCAGGAGAAAGGAGAGCACGACGAGATTCCACGTCGGCTCCAGCAGTTCCGGCGGTTGCCGCGTGCGGAGATGCCAGCTCCGCAGCAAGCCCGCCGCACCGTGCAGTAGCGGCTGATCGATATAGCGATTGATCCAGTCCATGCTGTTGCGCCCGTCCCCGATTGCATGAAGAGGGCTCCGAACACCACGGAATTTGGTCATCATCGTGGCAACAGCCACCGAATCGAACCCTCACGCGCAGGATGCGGCCCGCCAAGGCCTTCGATGCAACGTTTGGCGCAGCGTCTGCGCGACCTCCCGGCCTCGACGGCAGGCTCTTTGCTGGTCACTTCGACGCCGACGGTTTCGACATGCCGCACAAAAATAATCGTCAGCTCCTGAGACCCGGCGCCTCGTGGCCGGTGCGCGCCACATATTCCGTGTAGCCGCCGCCATATTGATGGATGCCGTCAGGCGTCAGCTCCAGCACCCGGTTGGAGAGTGCGGCGAGGAAATGCCGGTCGTGCGAGACGAACAGCATCGTGCCCTCATATTGCGACAGCGCCTTAATCAGCATCTCCTTGGTGTCGAGGTCGAGATGGTTCGTCGGCTCGTCGAGCACCAGCAGGTTCGGCGGGTCGAACAGCATCATCGCCATGACCAGCCGCGCCTTCTCGCCGCCTGAGAGCACGCGGCACCGCTTCTCGACATCGTCGCCGGAGAAGCCGAAACATCCGGCGAGCGCCCGCAAAGGCCCCTGCCCCGCCTGGGGAAACCGGTCTTCCAGCGATTGGAAGACGGTGTGCTCGCCGTCGAGAATATCCATGGCATGCTGGGCGAAATAGCCCATCTTGACGCTGGCGCCGAGAACGACGCTGCCTTCATCAGGCTCGGCGGTACCCGTCACCAGCTTCAGCAGTGTCGACTTGCCGGCGCCGTTGATGCCCATGATGCACCAGCGTTCCCGGCGCCGCACCATGAAATCCAGCCCTTCATAGATGCTTCGGCTGCCGTATTTCTTGTGCACGTTCTTCAGGCTGACCACGTCCTCGCCGGATCGCGGCGCCGGCTGGAATTCGAAGGAAACTGATTGACGGCGCTTGGGCGGCTCCACCCGGTCGATCTTCTCCAGCTTCTTGACGCGGCTCTGCACCTGCGAGGCGTGCGAGGCGCGCGCCTTGAACCGCTCGATGAACTTGATTTCCTTGGCGAGCATTGCCTGCTGGCGTTCGAACTGGGCCTGCTGCTGCTTTTCGTTCTGCGCCCGCTGCTGCTCGTAGAATTCGTAATCGCCCGAATAGGTCGTCAATGTGCCGCCGTCGATCTCGATGATCTTGGTGATGATGCGGTTCATGAACTCGCGGTCGTGCGAGGTCATCAGCAGCGCGCCTTCATAACCCTTCAGGAACTCCTCCAGCCAGATCAGGCTTTCGAGATCCAGATGGTTGCTCGGCTCGTCGAGCAGCATGACATCGGGGCGCATGAGCAGGATGCGGGCGAGCGCCACGCGCATCTTCCAACCGCCAGACAGCGCGCCGACATCGGCGTCCATCATCTCCTGACTGAAGCTCAGACCGGCGAGCACTTCGCGGGCACGCCCTTCGAGCGCGTAACCGTCCAGCTCTTCGTAGCGCGCCTGCACTTCGCCATAACGCTCGATGATCCCCTCCATATCGTCGGCCTGCTCGGGATCGGCCATGGCCGCCTCGAGCTCACGCAATTGCTCGGCAACGACGCTGACCGGGCCGGCGCCGTTCATGACCTCGGCGACGGCGCTGTGGCCCGCCATCTCGCCGACATCCTGGTTGAAGTAACCGATGGTGACGCCCTTCTCACAGGAGACCTGTCCTTCATCGGGCTGTTCCTCACCGTTGATCATCCGGAAGATCGTCGTCTTGCCGGCGCCGTTCGGGCCGACGAGACCGATCTTTTCGCCTCTGTTGAGCGCTGCGGATGCCTCGATGAAGAGGATGCGGTGGCTGAGCTGCTTGCTGATATTCTCAATACGAATCATGGTGTGCGTGGGAGCCTGGGAAAGAGATTTTGGCGCGCTTATGCCATGCGGGGAAATCGGGGGATAGTCCCGTTTCGGACCCTCTCGATCTGCACGTTTGATTTCGATAATATTGCGGTTCGCGCCAACGGAGACCTGTGCCAATGAGCGTTCGTCCGCCGCAGTCCTTCAGACAATCCGAGCAAGACAGAAACGGCTTCAACGTCCTCGAATACGAGCTGATGTCGGAACGCGCCGATGCGCTCGGGCGTCACGGACTGAAGGTGGAGACAGCACTTGCCGCGCTCAAGGCCTGGACCGCTGACCGCCAGAGTGCCGGAGAACGCGAGACCCTTCTCAATGCAGCCTCCGACGCCGTCTGGGCCTTCTTCATCCAGCGAGAGATCTGCGGGCTGCGGAACAACCGCGACGCCATTCAGCGCTACGGCATCCCGAATGAAGTGATCGCGAGATTGGGCGCGATGCGGAAATAACGCGCAGTGACGGGAGGCCTCCCATTACCTATTGAGTGGAAACCAACGACGCAGAAAGGTATGGCTTTGGTGCCGAACCAGGCGAAAGGGAATAGTGATGTCAAGCTCAATCCGGATTGAAAACCAGCATCTTACCGTCGACATCTCCTCGCTCGGCGCCGAGATGCAGGCGCTCACCACCAGCGACGGACGCTCGTGGCTGTGGACGGGGGATGCAGCCTTCTGGAGCGGCCGGTCGCCGATCCTCTTTCCGATCGTCGGCAAGGCGCCGGACGACAAGGTAGCAATCGACGGCACGATCTATCCGATGGCTCAGCATGGTTTTGCCCGCCGCAGCGAATTCGCGCTTGCCGCATCCACCGCGACGATGTGCCGATACGAGTTGCTCGCCTCGCCGGCCACCCAGGCGGTTTACCCATTCGACTTTCAGCTGGCGATGACCCATGCGATCGAGGGCCGCGCGCTGACGGTGACGGCAGAGGTCACCAACCGCGATCAGCAGGCGATGCCGTTCGGGCTCGGATTCCATTCGGCCTTTGCCTGGCCGTTGCCGGGTGCCGCCGGGCGCGCCCATGTCGTTGCGCTCGACAATAAGGGCGAGCCGCCGCTCGTACGGCTGCAGGGTGGCCTGATCGATCCCGCGCCGCTGCCCTCGCCATTCGAGGCCGGTCGGCTGGTGCTCGATCACGCAATGTTCGAGCAGGATGCGATGATCTTTCCCAGCGGGGCGGGCGAAGGCTTAACGTATGGCGCCGAAGGCGGGCCGACCATGCAGTTCCGGTTCGAAAATCTGCCCAATCTTGCCCTGTGGACCAAACCGGGCGCGCCCTTCCTCTGCATCGAGCCTTGGCATGGAACGGCCGCGGAAGAGGGACGTTCGAGCGAGCTTTCGAAGCGGCCATCGACGACGGTCCTGGCGCCGGGCGCGGTCGCTCGCTTCGCCTTTACCGTCGAGATTTTACAATAGAAGGCCGCGCGCCCAACAGAGCGCGAGGCTTTTCTCCGGCGCAGTTTTTGCAACTGTCGGCGACGCCGACGCCAGCCCGCAGCGTCTGAGTGAGCAGCAGGGCGACGGCAGCAATGTCAAGAATCACGCCGATGACAGCGAAGGTATCGACGAAACCGCGTGAACGCCCTCAGTTCGGCGGTGCGCCCAGCGCATGCAGGATGCCGCGCAGTTCGGCAAGGCCGCGCATGCGGCCGATGGCCGGGTAGCCGGGAGTGACGGTCTTGTCGAGATCGTCGAGCATGCGGTGGCCATGGTCGGAGCGGAAGACGATGGTGTCTTCGCCACTGCGACGCTTATCTTCCGCCACCAGTTCCCTGAGCACCGCGACCATGTCGACGTCTCCCTCGAGGTGGGCGCTTTCATGGAAAGTCCGGCCGTCGCCCTCACGGGTCGTGGCGCGCAGATGGGCGAAGTGGATGCGCGAGGCGAAGCGCCGAGCGATCGCCGGCAGGTCGTTCTCGGCGCGCACGCCGAGGCTGCCGGTGCAGTAACACATGCCGTTCGCCGGCGACGGCACCGCATCGAAGAGAGCAGCATAATCATCGGCCGTCGAGGCGATGCGGGGAAGGCCGAACAACGAACGCGGCGGATCATCCGGATGCAGCGTCAGCTTGACTCCGCGGGCTTCGGCAGCCGGCGTCACCGCCTCCAGGAATTCGATCAGATGCCGGCGCAGCCTTGCGGCGTCAATACCGCTATAGGCGACCAGCTTTTCCCGGAAGGCCGGGATGGTCAAAGGCTCGGTGGTCGAACCCGGCAAAGCCGAGGTGATGATCCGCGTGATCTCGGCGATCTCCTCTTCCGACATCGCCTCGAAGACGAGACGGGCCCGTTCGCGGTCTTCCGCGGAATATTGCTGGGCGGCATCCGGCCGTTCCAGAACGAAGAGGTCGAAGGCCGCGAAGCGCTCGTGATCGAAGCGCATGGCGGTGGCGCCGGTCGGCGTCACGAAATCGAGTTCGGTGCGGGTCCAGTCGACCACCGGCATGAAATTGTAGCAGACGATCGGAATGCCGCAGGCGGCAACCGCTTCGAGACTGGCGATCCACGCCTCGATTTCGGCCCTCGCCTCCCCGCCCTTGCGCTTGACCGCGTCGGGGATCGGGATGCTTTCGACCACCGACCAGACGAGGGCCGACCGGTCGCCAGGCGTCGTCTCGATCAGCGACTGGCGCTCGCGCACTTCCTTTTCCGTCCATGCCCTGCCGATCGGCACCTGATGCAGCGAAGAGACGATATTCGTCGCGCCCGTCTGGCGGACCTCATCCAGCGTCACCGGCGCTTCCGGTCCGAACCATCTCCAACCTTGCCGCATGCTTCTTCCTTCCCTTGTTTTTTCGGTTCATGTCCCTGCCGTCAGCAGAAATAATCGGGGTAACGCGAGCGCAGCTCGTCGACATCGGGAATGACGGCGCTCAGATGATGGATCATCGCATCACGTGCAGCCACCGCATCATGGGCGGCGAGCGCATCGCGAATGATCATATGTTCGTGCACCACATTGTCCATCCGCCCGAGCACCGGCAGTGTCAGCCGCTGCGCCCGGTCGATCTGCACCTTGACCGTCTTCAGGATCACCCAGATTCCGGGATAACCCGATATTTGTGCGATCGCCTCGTGAAAGCTCTCGTCTTCTTCATGGAAGCTCGCGGCATTGCCGGTCGCGGCGTGCGATCGCTGCCGGGTGATAATGGCATCGAGACGGGCGATGTCGGCAGCGGTGGCGAGCCGCGCAGCGGTCTCGACCGTCGTGCCTTCGAGCGCCTTGCGCACGACGACCGCCTCGGGAATCGCAGAAACCGGCACGCGCGACACGACGGTGCCCGACTGCGGGTAAATGTCGACCAGTCCGCCTTCGGAAAGCCTGAGCAGCGCCTCACGCACCGGCGTGCGGCTGACGCCGAAATCGTCGGCGATGCGTTTTTCCTGCAGTGCCATGCCAGGCGGCATCCGCAGCGAGACGATATTGGCATGCAACCGCTCATAAATGGCGCCGGCCGTGGTGACCCGCCGCAGCCTGCCGCCGATTGCTGGCGATGGGACGACCAAAACTTCGGTTTCTGATGCCTGCGGCATAACGATACCAGGAGAGTGCGACTATTTGGCATACTAATATACCAGCTGTCTCGACTTGCCAACATGTGCCGGCGAGGTGCCACGATGCTCTTTGTTTGGAACTTAGATCGGCCGAGTTGGTTGAAATCCCCGAGGAGACGCTCATGAAAAACCCAGCACGACGCAAGACAAGCGAAACCAAGGCGGACAAGGCTCGGCGGAATTTCCATCTACGGGCCGACTGAAGAGAGCTCGCCAGGCCGCGAACGAAACCGATAGGCAAAGCGGCGGGTTGTCGGCAGCCATCCGCGAGGAGGAAATTCGAAAAAGGGCATATTCTCTATGGGAAAAGCAAGGCAGGCCGGAAGGCCAGCACCGGCATCACTGGACCTTGGCCGAGCATGAACTCGATGCGCAGAGCGAGGCCGGCAATCCTGTAAATCTCGCGGCACTGCGAGAGGCCTCGCGCGAACATACCGATGCATTCCTCGTCAAAACGGATTTGGAAGATGCCGACCAGCGCGAAGCCTCCCCCGGCACGCGCGAGCAGAGCTGAACTTCCGCCTCGAGCTAACTTCAGGAAAGGTCTCGACGTGACCGACAAACAAAGCTTGAACGCCGGCTTCACGGGAACACCGGCCGAGCCGCCGGAAGGGTTGACCAAAGCCGCGAAATTGGCCGCCGATGGAATGAAGCGCGAGGCCTTTGCGGTCGCTTCCGGCGTCAGGGATCACCCGCATACGGCAAGCGCATTGTTGCTCGCCACCGGCATTCTGGCATTCGGCTTCGGCTATCTCCTCGGTCAATCGTCGCCCGAAAATACGACACGCCGATATTGGCGCTAGCGGTGTCACTTTAACAGCTGCGACGCCATATAAGCCGGTGGTCTCCATGCGGCCTATCGCATCATCTCCGTCAACGCCTCGCAGCCTGTCAATCCTCGAGCGTGATGTTGCGCTCAGCCAGCCTATGCAACGATAAGTTCGACGACGGAAGCTACACTTCAGACGTGTCGATGGCTGAATCTGACCTTTTCCCGCATTCCGCCATTTCATAGAGCTGCGTCTATCCATAGATCCTGTTGCTGGAATACCACGACAGTTAAAGCCATAGATTGCGCGCAATCCCCCGCTTGACAGGCGTGATCACGATCCTTAGCGAGACGACATAAGCATGGTCAGGATCGGCAAGTGAAATACCTCGGACAACTGAAGATAGCAGTGCTCTATCCCGAAAATGGGGCGGGAAGCGCACGCGATCGGAATAACCGCATCGCGGTCTTTCTCTTTGCAATCCTTCCCGGACTTTCGCCGAACTTCAACTTGTTCATCCTTCTCGGGTCGATGGTGTGGGGCCTCTACTGTCTGGCGACGGGCGGCCTGACCTTGAGCCTGTCGAAATCCGACCGGCTGGTGGCAATTGGCATGACGATCTACCCGCTGGTGATGATCGCGAGCATCTTCGTCAATCCACCCTACTCCGAAGAACTGAGCTGGATATTCCGGCTGCTGCCTTTCTTTTCGGTCTGGCTGTTATTGCCGCGAATGCGCCTGTCGCCCGATGGCCGCCTCGTGCCGCTGTTTATCCTCGGCGCAGGTATCGGCATGATCGTTACCTTTCTTTTCAGTCTGCTGCAGATCATGTTCCTGATGGAGAGGGCAGAGGCCGGGACCTCGAACGCTGCACTGCTGGGCATCATAGGCGTCCTTTTCGGCGGTATTGCGCTTCTCAACGTCCAGTCGCCAAAGAGTGTCGAGCAACGAATTGCCATCTTGGGATATGCGGCCGGTCTGGGCTGCGTCCTGCTTTCGGGAACGCGCTCGGCCTGGCTGGTCATTCCCGTGCATATCGTCATATTTCTCTGGTATTTCCGCAAACACAGTTTCCATCTGAGTTTGCGCAGCCTCGCTATCACCGGCTCTTTGCTGTTTGCGGGACTTATCGCCCTAGGCAGCGGTCAAATCCTTCATCGCATCGAAGCGCTGCAGCAAAATATGGTATCGCTCGAACGCAGCGACGGCGAGGTTACATCACTCAGCGCACGCATCGCCCTTTACAAAGGCGCGGTATCGGCGATCAGCAAGGACCCGTTGACGGGTTATGGTCCGCAAAACCGAATGGCGTCGGTGTTGGCAGAGCTACCCGATAATCTAAGGCCGCAGCTGACCTATTCGCATGTTCACAACGGTTTTCTGACTGCGGGGATCGACGCCGGCATTTTCGGCATTGCAGCGCTTTCGCTGATGCTCGCTACGCCTATGATCGGCGCCTGGAGAAAGGAAGCCGGGCCGGGCCGGGATCTGGCCCTTGCGCTCGCTCTCCTGCTCGTCACCAGCTACGTCATAACGGGCAGCCTCGGCATCATGTTCAATCAGAAGGCCCTGGATCCGATCTTCGCTTATCTCGTCGCCCTTATTTGCGTGGATCGCGGCAGCACAGGCTTTGCGCCCGTCGTCCGAAACTGATGCGTGTCTCCCGGAAAGGTGCAGCGGTTCTAGCGTAAGACAAAAACAATACGCTTTGACGTCTGTGATTGTTCAGGCGGCCGTATTGGTTTCGATGCCGGTGAAAGCCAGATCTGAGACCTCGCCCGTTGACGAATAGCCGGAAACGAGCTCAGCCAATGTTGCACGGGCAGCGATCATATCGTTGCGATCCAATGCCGCATTGAGCGCGTTGAGCTTTTTCATAAGCTCCGGCCAGGACAGGAAATCCTCACGCGCCTTCATGATCCGGGGATGTTCGGTTGTCTCCGGATTGTCGCCGATCAGCAGTTCTTCATAGAGCTTCTCGCCGGGCCTGAGACCGGTCACCGAAAGCTCGATATCCCCTTCGGGACTGTTCTCGTCGCGCACGGTCAGCCCGGACAGCTCCACCATCT